>JAUWQS010000421.1 GCA_030610915.1 Pseudomonadota bacterium
CAGGGGTCAGGAAAAGACAGTGGTCAGTGGTCAGGGGTCAGGGGTCAGGAAAAGACAGTGTTCAGTGGTCAGGGGTCAGGGGTCAGGAAAGAAGAAGATTAGAAGATTAGAAGGTTAGAAGGTTAGAAAGACAGGAAAAGAAAAGATGGCCTCACGCAAGGGCGCAAAGGCGCTAAGGTAAAAAACAATATGAAAGAAGTTATGACTGAAAATGATCCGCAGAGCGCACAAATTAAAAAACGAGTGCCATATTTTTGCCTGCTGAGTTAAAGTATGTTATGTTAGCAAACAAGGTCTATTGGTCATCATAGACAGGTGTCATAAAGTTTTTCGGGGGGAATTTACAATGACTTTAACAGATCGAATTGAGCTTAATCCAAGAATTTGCAATGGAAGGCCTGTGATCAAAGGGACACGGATTCCTGTCTCTGTTATTTTGGAACAGATAGCAGAGGGTGAATCCTGGGATACTTTGCTTACGGGCTATCCGGAATTAAAGAAGGAGGATATCCAGGCCGCCCTGCTTTACGCCAAAACATCTCTTGATCACACAGAGATCAGAGCAGCCTATGCCTGAATCTCTTAGTCTGTATCTGGATCAAATGTTGCGACTGGATGTGGGCCAGGCTTTGCGTGGTGAAGGACACGATGTTATACGTACTTCCGAAGTCGGCCAGGCACGAGCTGATGACTATGAGATATTGCAGAAAGCGATTGCTGAAAATCGAATTCTGGTTACTCTTGATGAACATTTTGGCGATTGGGTAATCCTGCCGCTTAGCAAACATCCAGGTGTAATTCGACTTAAGGTTCATCCTACAACATCCAAAAATACTATAAAGCTTCTTTGTAACTACTCAGCCACTAAGACACCAAGGCACCAAGATTAAACTATTATTTTGTAACTTCTCAATAACTTCAGGTAATAGTTACATGAATTCGATACATCCTCAAAAATGACAAAAATGAGAGTTTTTGTTCATAATGTCACTAAGATTAAACCTGTATCCAGAACGAACAGTTAAAAATAAAGCATTTTGAGGAACTTAATCATCACATTGTGTGAAAAACAAGTGTCCGATTATAATAGGAATAATAATCATTCGCTTTGGATTTAGATTGAAAATTTATTCTTGTTGTCACCTTTGTGTCTTTGTGCCTTGGTGGCTACCTGAGCAGTTACGCAAAATCATTATAAATTAGTGGCTTAAGTTGTGTAAAGACGGGGAGACCATCATTTGTGCCATTAAGGCGATACTATCGACCTTCTCGCAAAGCTTTAACGGCTCCTCGTCGTCACCTATTCCCGATAAAGCAAGATTAGAGCTCAGTTGAGACTCTCAAATACCAGGATGTGCAAGGTGACAATCTCTATGACTAAAGCTAAAAACAGGGTATTCAAATGTGCAATCTCGCACACGACAATTTCCTGCTATTTTTTTTTAAATAAAACTTGACTACAATAAACCAGGCGCAAAGACGCTAAGATAAAAAATAATATTATGCCTGAGAACGAGATTGCAACAGAGGAAATGATAATGACGGACAGGTTCAACGATTGGCAATATCCTCAAATTGAGGAGGGGAAACCAACGAAATACAACTGGGTGGTTCAGCATAAGGATAATCTGAAGCTGGGTTATAAGACAGATATCGAGGTGTTTACGTATATCAATGCGAAGTTCGGAGTGATAATTGAGGATCTTGTTCAGATCGGTTCGCATTGCGCGATTTATTCGGTTTCCACGATTGATGGCAAAGAGGGCAAGGTTGTCTTGAAGGAAAATTGTAGGATAGGGAGCCATAGTGTTATCATGCCTGGCATTACTGTTGGTGAGAATGCTGTGGTGGGAGCAATGAGTTTTGTAAATTGCGATATCCCGGATAATTGTGTTGCTGCGGGGGTTCCGGCGAAAGTGATAAAAAATGCCTCACGCAAAGGTGCTAAGACGCAAAGAAGAATATAATGAATTCGAAGATGGAAAACCAAAATCTCAAAATATTTCCTCTCTGGCCTCATTACGAAGAGGATGAAGGGGCGGCTGCGATGCTGGTTCTTCAGTCTGGGCAGGTGAATTACTGGACAGGTCAGGAGGGGCGAAAGTTCGAGGAGGAATATGCGGCTTCTGTGGGCGCAAAATACGCTGTCGCCCTGATGAATGGGTCAGTGGCTTTGGAGGCGGCGTTGGTCGCTCTGGGGATGGCGCCGGGCGATGAGGTTGTTGTAACCAGCCGGACGTTTATCGCTTCCGTCAGTTGCGTCATTATGCGGGGAGGGCGGCCGGTGATGGCGGATGTGGATCCGGTCAGCCAGAATATTACCGCTGAAACCATTGCGGCTGCTTTGACTCCCAGGACCAGAGGGATTATCGTCGTTCATCTGGCTGGGTGGCCTTGCGACATGGACCCGA
>JAUWQS010000516.1 GCA_030610915.1 Pseudomonadota bacterium
ATCTGCCGCGCACCGCCTCTACTGCCTGATCCAGAGTCACATCTCTTCTCTCGATCTTCCTAAAGTAGATTATCCGCTCTATTATCAATCCCCACATCCACAAAGAAATAATAAGAATAGGGAACATCACCACCCCGCCGGCGTGGAAGTATTCGATTATTTGTAGAGCGATATCCATTTTCAAGGTTCAAGGTTCAGGAGAAATGCAGGGTGTTTTTTCATTTTAGTATTTAATATTTGCATTAATAAGTTCAATGTTCATCTTTGCCTCTGTATAATATTGGTCAGCGCAACCGCCTTTTCCTCCATGTCCGCCGTGATATGCTCCACCCGCCGGCTCAGAAAGGTATGGAGGAGCATAATCGGTATGGCCACGGCAAGACCCAGCTCGGTGGTGACCAGCGCCTCGGAGATGCCGCCCGACATCATGCGGGGGTCCCCTGTGCCATAGAGGGTAATGACATGAAATGTGCTGATCATGCCGGTCACAGTTCCAAGCAGGCCCAAAAGCGGCGCTATCGCCCCTAATATATTGATTATCGGCAGAAAACGCTCCAGACGGGGAAGCTCACGCAGGATCGATTCCTGAAGAACGCTCTCTAAAACCTCTCGATCCTCATCACGACTCGCAAGACCCGCTATCAGGACATTGTGCACCGGCCCCCCGCTGTGTTGTGACAGCAGTTCGCCGCACTGCTCCCACTTTTCCTGTGAGGCAAGCTCATTGACCTTCCCCATGACGATATCCGTGTTGTGGTGAACCTTCTTGAGAAAAAATATCCTCTCAATGATTAGAATAAGGGCAAGCAACCCTATTGCGAGGATGGGCCAGATGATCGGCCCTCCCTTCCTGATCTGATTTAAGAAAGTCAGTTTGTGCGTAATCTGCCGGAGGGCAGCGCCGCCGGAAAGATCAAGGCAGACATCATCTCTCTTTCCCTTCATGTATCCGCCAAGATTGTGACGAATTGACCATGGCGGCGGGACGGAAAGAGCAAAAAATTGCCGGCTCCCCTCGGAATAGTTGAGAAACCCGATATCTCTTCCCGATCTATAGGCGGCGCTGAACTTTCCTATAGTTAAAATATCTCCTTTCGTTGTCGTCCCCGAAGAATCAACAAACGAGGCTCTTCGCAGCGTCACTTCACCACAAAGCGCTATCTCCTGAAAAAACAGATCACTTATGGTCTTAAGGTCACCCATCCCTGGAAAACGTCCCTTTTTCAAGATCGGTTCAATGGAATCTAAACGCTGCGGGAAACGGGCGGTAAAAAAGGACTGCCTTAAAGTGGATTCAAGGTCTCTCGCCACCGTTCGCACCGTGCCGGTCAGCTCTCGCATATCCATCTCGATCTTCGATCTCCGCAAAGAGAGTTTCTTTCCCTTCTCCTTCAATTTATCGAATCTGGCATGAAGAGACGTGATATCTCTGTTCAATAACCTTATTTCAGACTTTAGACGGGTAATCTCTGTTTTCAAGGAACTGCGATCTTCAAGGATCTGCTTTTCAGAGGCCTTTGCCTCGGAAATGGATGCCTTATAGTCTGCCTCTGCCTTCTTGGATGCCTTTCGCATAT
>JAUWQS010000510.1 GCA_030610915.1 Pseudomonadota bacterium
ATCTGCCGCGCACCGCCTCTACTGCCTGATCCAGAGTCACATCTCTTCTCTCGATCTTCCTAAAGTAGATTATCCGCTCTATTATCAATCCCCACATCCACAAAGAAATAATAAGAATAGGGAACATCACCACCCCGCCGGAGCGGAAGTATTCGATTATTTGCAGAGCGATATTCATCTTCAGGGTTCAAAGGTTCAAGGTTCAGGGTTCAAAAGGTTAAAAGCTATCAACCGTGAGCTCCCTGAACCCGTGAGATAGAACCTTCCTCCCAAAAGCCTTCAGCCTTCAGTCTAAGCTACCTATCTTTGCCTCTGTATAATATTGGTCAGCGCAACCGCCTTTTCCTCCATGTCCGCCACAATACCTTCCACCCGCCGGCTCAGAAAGGTATGGAGGAGCATAATCGGGATGGCCACGGCAAGCCCCAGCTCGGTGGTGACCAGCGCCTCGGAGATGCCGCCCGACATCATACGGGGATCCCCTGTGCCATAGAGGGTAATGACATGAAATGTACTGATCATGCCGGTCACAGTTCCTAAGAGACCCAAAAGCGGCGCAATTGCCCCTAATATATTGATTATCGGCAGAAAACGCTCCAGACGGGGAAGCTCACGCAGGATCGATTCCTGAAGGACGCTCTCTAAGACCTCCCGATCCTCATCACGACTTGCAAGTCCTGCTATCAGGACGTTGTGTACCGGCCCCCCGCTGTGTTGTGACAGCAGATCGCCGCACTGCTCCCACTTTTCCTGTGAGGCAAGCTCATTGACCTTTCCCATGACGATATCCGTGTTATGGTGAACCTTCTTAAGAAAGAATATCCTCTCAATAATTAGAATAAGGGCAAGCAGCCCTATTGCGAGGATGGGCCAGATGATCGGGCCTCCCTTCCTGATCTGATTTAAGAGGGTCAGTTTGTGCGTAATCTGCCGCAGCGCTGCGCCGCCGGAAAGATCGAGGCAGACATCGTCTCTCTTTCCCTTCATGTATTCGCCAAGATTGTGACGAATCGACCATGGCGGCGGGACGGAAAGGGCAAAAAACCGGCGGCTCCCCTCGGAATAGTTGAGAAACCCGATATCTCCTCCCGATCTATAGGCGGCGCTGAACTTTCCTATAGTTAAAATATCTCCTTTCGTTGTCGTCCCCGAAGAATCAACAAACGAGGCTCTTCGCAGCGTCACTTCACCAGAAAGCGCTATCTCCTGAAAAAACAGATCACTTATGGTCTTAAGGTCACCCATCCCTGGAAAACGTCCCTTTTTCAAGATCGGTTCAATGGAATCTATACGCTGCGGAAAACGGGCTGTAAAAAAGGATTGCCTTAGAGTGGATTCAAGGTCTCTCGCCACCGTCCGCACCGTGCCGACAAGCTCTCGCATATTCATCTCGATCTTTGATCTCTGCAATGACAGCTTTCTTCCCTTCTCCTTCAATTCATTGAATCTCTCCTGCATGGATGTGATATCTTTGTTCGATAACCTTATTTCAGACTTTAGACGGGTAATCTCTGTTTTCAAGGAACTGCGATCTTCAAGGATCTGCTTTTCAGAGGCCTTTGCCTCGGAAATGGATGCCTTATAGTCTGCCTCTGCCTTCTTGGATGCCTTTCGCATAT
>JAUWQS010000073.1 GCA_030610915.1 Pseudomonadota bacterium
ATCTTAGCCATTCACGGCTTGAAACTTGAAATTGGAAATTAGAAATTTGGGAGAGATGAAACGAATTTACGAGTTGACAGACTTCGGCGTGAGCTCAGCCGAGCAGTACAAAAGCATGAAGGCTGAATTTCCAATTTCTAATTTCAATGTTCGGTGAACGCTTATCGTGGTTCGAGACCAACACTTTAAAAATGTAATCCCCCTATTTATTGAGCTGATACAATAATTATACTGTTGTATAATGGTGCATTTTCCATCTCTATTGCTTAACAGACTCTTATCAGACACGATTTAAAAACTTGTGCCGAATTTTTTTTGCATATATTCAAGGTATTCATTCCCATAGTGGACATTCATTATCCAAAGCTGATATTGCCTGTCATGGGGAATCTTCATAGTCTCAACATAGTCCAGAGGATAAATTAAAATCGGGACCCTGTCGACTTGATAAAGGCCGGCTAATTGATTAATAGCGGTAGAGAGAATTTCCCAGGACAGACCCTCGGAATCAACCACCAAGATCTTAATACTATTCAGAAGTCCGGAGAGATTGACACCCGGGTCTGATTGATTAGCAATCAGACCAGCCTTCAGCTTTCCATTGTGAGTCAATGAGCAGGTCGTCCAGTTACGCGTAAAACCAAGCCGGCCGTAAGCGCTTTTCAGGGATTCGCCGGTTGGATACTTCTTCCCTAAGCCAAAAGCATCAAAGAGGAGCCCGCCGGAAGAGTGTTTATAGAATAAATCTAATTCCCACAACTCCAGAATTGAAGATTCTTTCAGCGACCATCCAGAGGGAAGCGCGGCATCCGTGTGCATCATTGAATAAGGCATATAGGAAAAAAGATCCATGGAGCAGCCCTTAGGATTATTGATTTCCCTGTGAAAATCACCAAAAATGAAATCAGGGAAGTGGTTTTCCGGACGGAAATAACACATGACATAGTCCATATTTGCGGAGGGCAGGTGGTACATCCCGTTTAAGTAATTTATAAGCTGCTTCAAGACCATAAATCCAGGCCGCATCCCCTCCACCTCCCTGGCAGCGTGATGCTGAATTGACCAGGTTCGTTCATAAGCCCTTACCATGGAGATGTATCCGTATATCCGGCTGTTCTTTTCATAGGTGAAGTGTCCGGCAATCTCCGGATTTTCCTGATAGAACTCTCGATAAATTGTCCTGAGGTCTTTCCGATATGTTTGGACCAAGTGGTACTTTTTGGGATAAATGAAGCCTGTGTCGAAAAAGAATTCCCAGAGGGCGTCCATATCCACCTCGCTGGAAATAGAGATATGAGGACTATTCGCCTTGGTCAGGATGTTGAACAGATCGTTATAGTCTTTTATGTCCATGTCCAGAATGGCGAGACCGCAGCGGACCTCGCTTTCTTTTTCTTCACGACGATAAACGACCTGAGCAATGCAACGTATTTTTAAAATGCTGCCGTAATTTATAGTAAGGTCAGGGATGATAAGCCCCGGTATCAGAGCGCCTTCAGAGATATTTTCAATCACGGAAAAACCGGAGGTGGAGATGTTGTGAATCTCCCGCTGGACCCTCCTTTCGTAGAAGGGATGATTAAAAGTAATTGTTGAGTAGGAGACCGGCCGCGGGCGCGAATTGCGGACCGACTTTTTTTTGAAACGAGTAATTTGATCATTCAAAGGCGCCAGCACGATTTCTTTATCCATATTATCACTGATATGGCGAATGATCCGGCAGTCGCCGGAGAATAATATTTCATTATTGCGATGCAGATTTACAGTGGCCTGTTGATCCGGGTTAAACCAGTTGAATGAACAGGACAATCCATGATTAACTTTGATGCGAAAACCGAGAGAATTAAAATCCAGCAGTTCACCGCCTGCCAGAAAACTATTTTGAATCAATTCGGCAGAAACTCCACTGCAGTGGTGGCGCCTGGCCTGCCTTTGGCCAACCACGTAGCCTGTAAACGGCAAGTCGATCTTGAGAGACTTGCCATCGATATTCTTCATTGTTGCGGGCGTCAGGATGATGCTTTGTCCGTCTGCAATGATCAGATGATGAAACCCGTAATCCTCCAGTTTCAATCCTGAGAGATCCCCATCCTGCCACCGGCAGGTAACCTCCGGCCCGTTGCAGGGATCGGGATGAGCTTTTACAAGAATCCTCTCCCCGTACCTGGGATGGCGCAGGCAAACAAAGATAGGATTGCCTGTGAAATGCATATAATTAAGCTTGTTGATCAACGCTTCCTGTTCAATCCTTTGTGCATTTTCAAGCGTCTTTGTCAGATCCTTTTGCCGGAATATCCAGGGAGGTAGAAGAGTTTCTTCATTCAGAAAATTTTCGGGGCAATTTTGATTTGGCAATTTAAATACCTTACAGATCGTAGCCGGACAATTTTGCAAGTTGTATTCTACTCCACCACTTAGCACTGTAAAAGGTATCAGTCAACTCAAATCCACCATCTAAAATAGAGTTCTATCGTTATTGCAAAGGTTTACATGTAAATTTCATGCGCCCTTTGGTGAAGAAAAAATCTATAACATCGTAATAACAAGGAAGGAACAAAAATTAAGCGGTGGATTTGTGCTGTGCGTCGAGGCAAGATGATTGCTTCATTTCACTTGCAATGATATGATGTAGTTATTCAGGTGGATAGGCTGAAGACTGTTGCTGAAGACTGTTAGGGAAAAGCAGGAATACTGCGAATTTTGAAGCCATGTTTGGTACAAGAACCTGCTGTTTTTCCGCCAAAGCGCCGCAATCGCGCTCTTCCAGCCCCTTCAGTCTAAATAGCTTCAGCCTGACTACGTGAGTAGTTACGATCAATCTTTATTGATGTGTATGGAACAGCTCAAAATCCGGAACATGAACAGTGGAATATGTTTATGTGTAGAACTGCCTGCCCTGGACTACAACAAGGTTTGGAGTCTGCAGCATAATCTTGTAACAGCCAAGGGGGGGAAATTTATCGATGCTGATGTTATATTGTTATTAGAACACACTCCTGTTTTTACCCTCGGACGCAGAGGAGGACTGGAAAACCTGATGGTATCTACGACCTTTTTGGAAAAATCAGGAATTCCTTTGGTCCAGGTAGAGCGGGGCGGCAACGTCACTTTTCACGGACCGGGACAGCTTGTCGTGTACCCTGTCATTGATTTGAGAAAAGTCAGGATGAGTGTCGTTGATTATGTTGCCGGTCTTGAAGAGGTCATGATCCTGGCGGCTGCGGATTTGGGAATAATAGCTGAGCGGAGTCCTGTGAACAAAGGAGTCTGGGTTGGCGCTAAAAAGTTAGGAAGCATCGGAATAGCTCTTCGCCATGGAATTTGTTACCACGGTTTTGCTTTTAACGTAAATCTTTCACTAAAGCCTTTTAGCTGGATACAACCCTGTGGTCTGCCCGATATCGAGATGACATCTGTTGAACGGGAGCTTTCACACGCAGTTTCCATGACCGACGTGCGCGAGGCCGTAAAATGTCACATCGAAACGGTTTTTGGGATTGATCTAAAAATCAGAGATTTTAGCGAACTGCAACATCTTTTGAAAAGAGGTTGTGATGGTTCAGCATCAGAAACCGAAAGCGGCGGTCAGGAAACCCCGTTGGCTCAAGCGTAACCTTCCAAGGGGGCCGGCATATGGAAAGGTTAGGTCCCTTTTGAGCGAGGGAAGGCTACATACCGTGTGCCAGGAAGCCAAGTGTCCCAACCGCTGGGAATGTTTTTCCCGGCGGACTGCAGCCTTTATGATCATGGGGTCTCGCTGTACGCGCAACTGCGGTTTTTGTGCTGTGAACCACGGACCATCCGCCCCGCCTGATTGCGGGGAACCGGCCAGGGTGGCCGAGGCCTCACAAAACATGGAGTTGCGCTACGTGATTGTCACCTCGGTTACGCGGGATGATCTCCACGACGGCGGGGCGGTTTTTTTCGCGAAAACGATCAGAGAGATTCGCAAAAGAATACCCCATGCGCCTGTCGAAGTACTGATACCCGATTTTCAAGGTAATGAGGGCTCTCTTCATGTCGTCCTAAATGCGAAACCCAGCGTCCTGAATCATAACCTTGAAACAGTAAATCGTATTTATCCTTCTGTACGACCTGGGGCCGCCTACCGGCGCTCGCTCGAACTCTTAAAGCGGGCCTCCGAATACGATTCTGCGATTCCAACCAAGTCAGGTCTCATGCTCGGCCTGGGAGAATTTCCCGGAGAAGTTCGTGAAACTCTCCACGACCTTCTTGATGTTGGCTGCAATATTCTGACGTTGGGTCAGTACCTTCAGCCCACAAGGAATCACCTGCCGGTGGAGCGCTTTGTTCATCCCGAAGAATTTGATGACTGGCGGAAAACCGCCCTCGAAATGGGTTTTTCCGCAGTCGCCTCCGGGCCGCTTGTGCGGAGTTCCTATCATGCGGAAGAACTCTATCAGTTGCAAAAATCTGGTTTTAAAACAGGAAATGGAACTACTCATGTTCACGGTTCAACGGTTGGTCGCATCCAGGGCGTAGGGTGGACTAAGGAGCGTAAGCGACGAATCCACCGAAGCGATCAGAATTTTCGGTGGATTCGCTCCGCTTAATCCACCCTACGAACTTCCGTGCAAAACAGTCTGCGTATCACAAAAGCCGGAGGAACTCCGCATTCATCTCGGAGTTGAGCCTCTCCTTCATTCGCTTAACCCTGAACCGTGAACCTGAGTAGTTACGTCTGGAGTAGTTACTTTTCGATTGTTTCTTTTATCCGCGGGAGCATGATCTGAAAAACCCTCCTCCCTTCTTCTATAGCTTCATCGGCACGATGGAATTCCAGCAGACCGATATGGGCGAGGCGGGGTGAAATCAGTATGTCAGGAGGATCTCCTGACAGCCTCTGCCGGGTTATCCTATCCTGCATAATATTTATAGAGCTTGCCATTACCTCAAAAAGAGATGGTCCGCGATCAGCAAGCTCCGAGCTGAAACGACGGAGGATCAAAGACTTGCTCCGCTGCATCGTAGTGTTTAAATAGGCAGTAAGCTGCTCCCGCAATCCTTTTCCTTCAGACCTCCTTTTTTCACGGACGTTTTGAATGTCTTTTCTGGCGAGTCTCCGCTTAAACATAATGTCTGAATTAAGATTGACTGCGATAACAACATCCGCCCCCATGGCCCTGCAGAGAGAAACAGGTACTGGATTCGTCAGACCACCATCCACAAACCAGCGTTCTCCGATCTTAAACGGGGTAAATATTCCAGGCATGGATATACTGGCGCGAATGGCATCCATAAGAGAACCCTTCCGCAGCCACACCTCTTGGCCTGATATCACGTCTGTGGTAACGGCGGCAAATGGTAGTAACAGGTCTTCAATCTTAGGATCAGACAGATTTGCCTTGAAAAATCTGCTGACTTTGTCACCTTCTATCAGACCTGAACGAGGCAGGGTCACATCCATGAAACTCAATATATCAGTCCAGACGAGTTCACGTGCCCACGCCTCCAATTTGGCAAGAGAACCTGTTGCCAGAGCGGCGCCTACGATTGAGCCGATTGATGTTCCACACACCATGTCTATCTTGATACCCGCTTCCTGCAAGCCGTAAACCACGCCGATGTGAGACCAACCACGGGCAGAGCCACTGCCAAGAGCGAGTCCAACCTTTTTTCTATTGGTCATGGGTTTATTTTCTCCTTTGATTTCATCGCCTTCCGCAGTTTTTCACCAAGGGATCCTGTTCCCGACTCTGAACTTTCGGCCGCTTTGTCGTCCTCGTAGGCCAATCTTGTTTCTTTCTCGCCGGCAGTTCCATCAAAATAGTCTCCAAGAATTTCCCTGCTGTGGATGTCATCATGGCAATAGACACAGAGATTTTCCCAATTGCTTCCATCGGGAGGATTATAATGATGATTGCCGTCTTTGTGATGCACCGTCAGTAAATGTCGGTTTGAGTGATCAAACTCTCTGCCGCAGCGGGCGCATATCAAACCATGAATGGTTAGTGAGCGATCACGGTAATCTTCTCCAGGAGGCTTTTTTTGCGCCGCCTTCATTTCTCTGACAAGATCCTCAGCCGATTTGGCGGGCTTTTTTCTGTTTTTTACAACAGACTTGCGGACACGTCCCCATTTGCTTCCATAATTAACGCCTGACAAAATATGTTTCCCCTTCATCTTAATTGTTATCCGTATCAGCTCAATGAATAGCGGAAGGCATATGGCAGAAGCATGTAGCGGAAGGCTTCAGCCTTCCATGTGCTTCAGTCATACTGTGTTACGTGAATATGGAGACCTGAAGGTCTCCGCTACAGGGGCCGTGCAAAGCTCAAAGGCGTAACCTCTACGCCCAAACCCCGCTTCCGGAAGATGGAGGTGGCTGCGTGTCTGGATTTGCCCCTATTTATTGAACTGAACCCTATTTTTTTGTTTCCCTTAACAGTTCCCTCTGTTTTTTAAAGATATATTTGATAATCTTTTCTCTGACATCCTCGGCTATGTCAATAAATGTTACAGAGATGTTATATTTGCCCACGGTGTCCGTTTCCTTTACCGACCTAACCTTTCCCAGTAGATTTAGATGCGTTTTACAGACAAGGTGAAGGGGAACGCGCAGGGCCATTATATCTCCCACCTCAAACTCCTGCTCAGTGTTGAATCTCATGCCTGATCCACTGATATTGACATACTCATAGTCAGTTGATCTGTATTTTCTCCCATTTTTCCATTCCAGTATGTCCAGTATTCGATCCAGTTTAAGATTTGTCTGGTATAAGAGTTCGTAGAGTAAAGTATTGTTAACCTCCTCGGGCTCAGGTGAATTATATAGGTTTCCAAATATCTCTGCAAAGACAACCCCCGGAGTGCTTTGGTGTTTTTCATAATTATCTCTGGAGATTTTTTTATAGTCGATCTTCAGAATATCGTCCACTCTGACATCTGATCTGGATTTTACTTTTTTGATTCTGATTTCAGGAAAATCTTTTGTATCTCTAACGCTAAACAGGATTGCCTCTTTTGATACGAATACGAATATATCGGCGCCCACGGGAAGTGTCATATTTTTGTCGGTTGTTTCCAGGTTGATGACTATCGCATCGCCGGAGATTTTCGTTACACAGCCGCTGGTTTTTAGGATCTTTTTCCCATTTGAGAAAGAGACATCCAATATGCTTCCTGTTGAAATTTCATCATTCATAGCTTCATGCCTTTTGTAACCGTTCACCGCAGAGCTCGCAGAGAGCGCAGAGAAACTATTCTTGTAAGCCAGGAGTTAGAGTCGTTTCGTAACTTCTCAATAAATGAGGGCAGGGGAGGTTTTAACCTCCCGATATGGGCGCCCTTCGACAAGCTCAGGGTACGTCGTACCCTGAGCT
>JAUWQS010000279.1 GCA_030610915.1 Pseudomonadota bacterium
TATGATTTTGCAGAAAAATCGTTTTCTGCTGTCAATAATTTTAAATGGTTGCGATGCTATTGTTTGCAAAAAACACTAATTTTGGCATTAAATCAACAGAGTCAGTAATGAGGTTAGATAAAAAAAGAAGGGAGGAACCAAAAGATTATGAAAGAAGAGATCAAAAAGGTCGAAGAAGCCACCGAAAAGTGGCAGGAAAATGTTGTCTCGAAACGGGTCGCAAAATTCAAATTAGATGAAAGTCCGACACGCTTTTACACTCCCGCCGATCTTAAAGAGGATTGGGATTTTGTGGAAGATGTTGGATTCCCCGGTCAATATCCATTCACTGCCGGCAACGATGCCCTGCCCTTCTGGGAGGGCCTCGCAAAAATGGAGATAAAGGCATCTGCCCGAATGGAGTGGGGGGCGGCATCTGCGCAAAGATATGGCGGTTTTGGCACCCCTGAGGATTACAGGGATTACCTGGCGCGTATGCATTCCATGGGCCGGTTTGGCGGGCCCAATATGGCGCTTGATTTGCCCACCCAGTGTGGATATGATTCGGATGATTCAAGAGCCAGGGGTGAGGTCGGCCGCGTGGGCGTGGCAATAGACTCACTGAAGGATTTTGAGACCATCTTTGAACCCTATGGCGGCGATAAGGATCTCGACAGTATCTCCACCAACTTTACCATCAACGCCCCTGCGGCGGTCTTAATCGCTATGTATGCAGTTCTGGCAGAGAAGCGAGGGATACCTCTCGACAAACTTAGAGGCACTCCTCAAAACGATATCCTGAAGGAATATGTCGGCCGTGGAACATACATATATCCCCCCCGCCCTTCTCTCAGGCTTTTTCGTGATATCCTTGTATTCTGTACAGAACACATGCCGAAATTCAACATCACCAGCGGTGGCGGTTATCACATGCGCGAGGCGGGCTGTACAAGAACACAGGACCTTGCCTTCAGCCTATCCATTATGGCCGCCTACATGCAGGCAGGTATTGACGCGGGGCTTGATATTGACTCTTTCGCTCCGCGTTTCACGTTCAATGGTTTTGGCGGAAGCATTGAAATATACAATGAAATTGCCTTCTGGCGCGCTGCTAGGAGAATGTACTCCCGCATGGTCAGGGAACGTTTCGGAGCCAAAAATCCAAGGAGCATGATGATAAGATCAATAGCTACAGCGCATCTTGGATGTTCAGGCACCACCCTCCAGAGGCCGATTAACAACCTTACGAGAACGGTGTTAGCCGGGGCAGCAGGGGCGATGAGCGGAGGTCCTCCTGCTTCATTCCCTCCGTATGACGAGCCCCTCGGTCTGGGGCACAGCCTGGAAGCCCAGCAGTTATCCTATGACGCTAATCGTATCATAATCCATGAGGCCAAGTTGAGTCAGGTGCGTGATCCATGGGCAGGATCCTACTTTATGGAATCTCTGACCGATGAGATAGAAGAGGCCGCCCAGGTAGAGTTTGACAAGATCGATAAGATGGGCGGCGCTGTGGCGGCCATTGAAAGCGGCTATATGCAAAGAGGAGTGGCCCAGAGCGCCTATGAGAGACAGAAACAGATAGAAAACCAGGAGTATCTGCTTGTCGGTGTAAACTGTTTCGATGGTCCCCACGAAATAAATGTGGTCACAGAACGGAAGGTGCCGGAGGTCTATTCTGCCGAGTTGATGGCAACGGCCGAAGAACGAAAGAAAGAGAGTCTTGCCCGGCTCAAAAAAGAACGGAATAACAAGGAAGTAGCGAAAGCTCTCAAGAAACTCGAAGAGACCGCCAAAGATGAAAAAAAGAGTATAATGCCGGATGTTATAGAGTGTGTTAAGAATTATGCCACCTTGCAGGAAATATGTGATGTGGGCAGGAAAGTCTTTGGGGAATATAAACCCCCGGCAATCTGAGGATAGGAGGTATTTTGATAATGCAAGAAGAATCTTTGGAGTTAACCAGGGAATTAGCCAGGTTTGTCGTCGAGATAGACGAAACAGACATTCCATCTCATGTCTTTGAGCATGCCAAGATAGCCTTAATGGACTGGCTTGGCGTCACGCTGGCCGCAAAAGACGAGCCCCTTGTAAAGAAGCTTATCAGGTATGCGGATATCTTAGGTGGAAATGAACAGGCGGCCATTTTAGGTCACGGCATCAGGAAGACGATTTCCCAGGCTGCTCTCATCAATGGAGCGGCCTCTCATGCCCTTGATTACGATGATTCGATGTTAATCATTACAGGACATCCATCGGTGACTCTTTTTCCATCTCTTCTGGCTCTTGCCGAATGGAAGGGAAAGACGGGGAGCGAATTTTTAACCGCCTTCGTCACTGGCATCGAAATCGAGGCGGCGCTTGGTTCCTGTGGGGGGATAGATCACTATATGAGCGGGTGGCACAGCACATCCACCATTGGACATTTTGGCTCGGCCGCCGGCTGTTCCAAGTTAATGGGACTGGATGAACAGCAGAGCGTTTATGCCCTTGGAATCGCGGGAACCCAGGCGTGTGGATTGAAGAAATCCTTTGGCACCATGTGTAAGCCCCTTCATGCAGGAAGGGCTTCGGAGGCCGGATTGATGGCTGCCATGCTGGCTTCAGATGGCTTTACCGGCGCCGAAGATATCCTGGAAGGCCCCGGCGGCTTTTTGCAGGTTCTAAATGGGAAATTAAATGAAAATGTGATGGATATGTTAGGCAAGACCTGGAATATTGAGGATATTGCCCAGAAATATCACGCCTCCTGCCATGCCACCCATTCTCCAATAGAAGGGGCATGTTCCATTGTGAAGGAGGAAGGATTGAGCCCCCAGGATATCAAGTCAATCAAGATATTTACTTCCCAGTTATCTCTCGATGCCGCCGGAAAGACAGAGCCGAAGTCGGGTCTGGAAGGTAAATTCAGCATACCCTATTGTGTGGCCAATGCCCTTTTGAGGGGAAACACCGGCATGCAGGCCTTCACCGATGAGAAGGTCAACGATTCCGAGATCAGGGAGTATATGAAGAAGATATCGTTGAAACTTGATCAGGATATCAAACTGGTGGATTCAAGGATTGAAGTGGAGACAAATTCCGGCAAAGTCCACAGCAGGTTTGTTGATATTATAAAGGACATTCCTGAACTCGACCTGAAGAGGTCCAAGATTAAAGATAAATTCACAGACCTCTGCTCTCCTATTTTTGGTGATAAGAAGACCGAAGGGATAGTCGAGGCGATATTAGCGCTTGAGAAAATTGACAATATGCAAACATTCATCGAGCAAATACAGGATTAAGGTAATAGTTCAATAAATAGCGGAAGGCGTATGGCAGAAGCATGTAGCGGAAGGCTTCAGCCTTCCATGTGCTTCAGTCATACTGTGTTACGTGAATATGGAGACCTGAAGGTCTCCGCTACAGGGGCTGTGCAAAGCTCAAAGGCGTAATCTCTACGCCCAAACCCCGC
>JAUWQS010000479.1 GCA_030610915.1 Pseudomonadota bacterium
CAGCGATTCCGCAAGAAGTTTGTTTTGGGATGTTTTGAAGTGGGTAAATTGGGGTTTGTCAGATAGTTACGGCAATTTGGGGACTTGCTACTAAGTCAAAGCATTTTCGCAGGGCTATTTTGGCGGCAAAAATGCTCATACGGCTCAAACAGTCAAGACGACCCCCACAACCTTTACAAAAAGGTTTTCAAAAAAACTCAGGTGAAAAACTTATACTCGGTGGGTTTGGAGCATACACAGCAAAAGCGGTACGCAATTGGATATGATAAAGACTGGCATAAAGTTCCTCAGTGATAGATATCAACGTCCCGAACAAAACTCTCATCGATGGTTTGAGATTTCGATGATAAAAACTCTGTATCAGTACAAAGGCAATAAACAGTGTCAGCACAAAGTTAATGATTGCTGTCGGATCGTGTTTGAAGCAATGGTTTAATGCCCAATCGCGGCCAAGGGTATTGAAGTTGCAATTTTCGATATCCCATCGTCTATGTCCGGCCTGCCAAAGGTAAGGCATTGGTAATTGCTTCTCAGGAATAGTTGTTACCCACCACCAGGATTGCATCTGGTCTTTTTCTACCCATTCGCCGGCGATACGTTGGCGTTTGTGGTGAGTTTCTTCGGTGTGCAATATTCGCAGCGGCACATCGATAGTTTCAGTCTTAAAGCCTTCTGCATGCCAATACTTGATTGAGCAGTGTTCTCTATTCCATATTTTTGGCTCGGTATTGCTAAACAGGCCTTGGGCATCTTCAAGCAGTGACTTATTGTTTCCTTTCAGAACCGCTATTATATGTTTGCCCCTGTCAAGACAGAAATTGAAGAACGGCCCCTCCATATATAACGCATCACCAACAACGACGTCAAAGAATCGGCTGTAATTGCCAAAAACCCGCTCCGCAAGGCGTTTGGCAGCAATTACTTCACCTTCGCCGGGCCTGATAAGTTCCACATCCAGCGGTATCGCCAGGTTAAATCCGATTAGATGGCAGACTACGCCGCGATGATAATACTCAATAACTTCCTCATCACCGACCTTGATCTTACGCTGTAGGCACCGACTGCAACAACGATGTCGACTGGGAAAAAAATTCATGCCCATCGAAAGCAACGATTCGTATAGGCCAGTTATTATACAAGACTTTGTTGCGTCCTAACTGATGATTGATATGGCAAAGCATTGTCCGCAACAGCTCAGGAGCAATTAGACCATAAACTCTGCCGATAGTGTCAGCGCTGGGCTTACGCGGACCTATCAGACCATCCAGTCGTTTGGGGATATGAAGCAATGTCTCAATTGCATTCAAGCTTCGGCGTCGAGTGGCAAACATTGTAAATGCACTTAGCCAAATCGGAACTGTGGGAATCTGAGGTTTGAGCCGGGAGTCTTTCAATATTGCTGCTTCATCAGAAAAATCAAAAACTTTATCTATGTAACGGTAAAATCTCGAAAACATTTTGACCTCCTTGTCTTGTAATTGTTTATTTTACTGCTCGGAGTTTTTGGCCTCCAGGAAACGCTGCAAGCACAATTGCGATACTTCATTGGTCAATTTTTTCATTTCCTGGTGGTTCCGCACCCACAAACGGATAGTCGGTTCCCACTGGCGCGGTATGTATACCATCTTTCGCTTTGGTCCATCTTTTATGGACAGATACAGGGAGACGTGCTTTTGACCTCGCATGCATTTACAGCCGGGATTTCCGCATGTTCGAGCCATAGTTACCAGACTGCCGCATAAAAATCTGTGATTGTGTAGTAATTTTGTCAAACGAGAGCGTTTTTTACGCTCTTTTGCTGAGATATGTCCTCTATGACGCATGGCTTTGCTCCTTATTCTGTGTAATTCTGCCTATCTGATATAAGCTGATATATAATACTATATCAGTTTAGACA
>JAUWQS010000518.1 GCA_030610915.1 Pseudomonadota bacterium
CGAAGCGAATCCACCGAAAGCCTTTTGTGGCTATGCCAGCACAGCGAAGAACGATTGGCAGGGATGAAACGATTTGACAGTATCAAAGCATGAAGGCCGAATTTCCAATTTCTAATTTCTAATTTCCGTGAACGCTTACAAGGAACTCCGGTGAAGCTGATTGTAGGACTGGGAAATCCGGGTGACAGATACCGGTTAAACAGGCACAATATTGGATTCCTGGTTCTGGATGAACTGGCAAAAAGGCAAGGTATCGATATTCGCCGGAAGGGATTTGACTCCTGCCTCGGAAAAGGAAATATTGCAGGTTTGACAGTTGTTCTGGCCCAACCTCTGACATTTATGAACCGAAGCGGCGCAGCCGTCAGAAAACTTGTCCAGTATTTTAAAACAGACCTTGATGATTTAATAGTGGTGCATGACGATCTGGACCTACCGCTGGGCAGTGTCAGAATAAAGGCGGGTGGAGGTCATGGCGGGCATAAGGGGCTGATATCCATAATTGACCATCTTGGTGAGCCTGGGTTTAACAGGGTCAGGCTCGGCATTGGAAAACCGGTATTTAAGGAGATGGTCGAAGGATATGTACTTGAGAGTTTTACTGAGGGAGAGATGAAGATTTTGCCGGGCATTGTCTCAAGAGCAAGTGATGCTGTGGTAGAGGTAATTTCATCTGGCGCTCAGTCGGCTATGTGTAAGTTTAATGTTAGAACAAACAATAAATCAAACAAGGAGGTATGAGCGGAGGTTATGGGAAATTTGGTAAATTACTCGGCATTATTGGGCATTATCGGGTTGATATTGGCGTATATTATTTACAAATACGTTATGACATTCCCTTCCGGTAATGAAACCATGACGGAAATCATGAACAGGATACACGAGGGCGCCATGGTGTTTTTGAAGAGGGAGTATAAGATCATAGTGATATTTATTGTTGTAGTTTTTCTTATACTCTTCTTTGCCTTGGAGTCAAGAATGTCATCCGTGGCCTTTTTGACAGGCGCTGTCTGCTCTATGCTGGCAGGTGTATTTGGGATGCAGGCGGCGACCTATTCCAATGCGAGGACGGCCCAGGCCGCCGTGGAACACGGCCAGGCCAAGGCTTTGACTGTGGCCTTTTTCGGCGGGTCCGTGATGGGACTGTCCGTTGCCAGTCTCGGACTGCTCGGACTTGGTGTATTTTTCTATTTCTTTTCGGGAAAGGATCCTGTGGTGATCAATGGTTTCGCCATGGGCGCCTCATCGATTGCTCTATTTGCCCGTGTTGGAGGTGGCATATTTACGAAGACTGCCGATGTGGGATCTGATCTGGTTGGAAAGATGGAGGCGGGTATTCCTGAAGATGACCCGAGAAACCCTGGGGTTATCGCCGACAACGTCGGCGATAATGTGGGTGACATCGCCGGCATGGGCGCAGACCTTTACGAATCCTATTGTGGTTCGGTTGTTGCGGCGATAGCGATAGCCGCAGCAATGACGGAGATACCATCGGCACACAAGATGATGTTGATGCAGTTGCCGATGCTGTTTATCATGGCCGGA
>JAUWQS010000463.1 GCA_030610915.1 Pseudomonadota bacterium
ATAAGTTGGCAATTTTAAGTGTTGAGGCGCCAGGTTGGCAAGGCGCGAAAGTGCAGGAATATCAAGCATATTCCGAACTTTCGCAACGCAGCCAGCCTGGATGCATCGGCGCTTAAAATGTAAAGTTATTTTTGCGCGAGCCCTTGGTAAACTTATAGTGGCTTCTTCCCATTATTTCAGTCCATTCATTCCCACGCAGGAGCGTGGGAACAAGTCAAACCATGAACAGTGGAACTGTGAACCCGAGTAGTTACATTTTTTCATTCTTATATCACTGCTTCTTCAACACTTCAATCTGCAAACGACTGTAAACTGTGAACCTGATAGCCTGAGTAGCACCTTTCCTGTTTTGATTGCCAACTTTGTTATTGACTGTCATCCGTTTTCTCTGTTACTTTCTATTGGTTATAGAGAGAGTCGCCTGTCAGGAGATCGGTATTGATCGTAAAGGTAATAAGTAGCGCTGTCATTGGAGTAAACTCCCATCCGGTCGATGTGGAGGTGGATATATCCTTTGGTCTTCCCCAGTTTTCGACGGTTGGGCTGCCGGATGTCGCTGTTAGAGAGAGCAAGGACAGGATAAAAGCGGCCATAAAAAATTCGGGTTACAACTTCCCGCAAGACAGGGTTACCGTCAATCTTGCCCCTGCCGATATCAAAAAAGAGGGGACAAGCTTTGACCTGCCGATAGCTGTGGGTATCCTGGCGGCAGAGGGAATGATCGAGAGTAGGTCCCTCCAGGACTACGTGATAATAGGGGAAGTGTCATTGGATGGGCGCATCAAGGGTGTCCATGGAGCCCTTTCCTCCGCATTTCAGGCAAAGGAGATGGGGATAAAGGGCATAGTCCTGCCGAGAGAAAATGCGGCTGAGGCAGCCATGGTGGAAATGATCGATGTTATTGCTGTCGACTATCTTCCCGATGTCGTCGAATTTTTTGGCGGTAGAAAAATTATTGAGCCGACAAGGGTTGACATATCTGAAGTATTCAACAGGAGCCGCCATTACCCCCTTGATTTCAGTGAGATACATGGACAGAATCAGGCCAAAAGGGCACTGGAGGTTGCCGCGGCAGGAGAGCACAATATTATCATGGTAGGGGCTCCCGGTTCAGGAAAGACAATGCTGGCACAGCGGCTTCCATCCATACTCCCCGACCTTTCCCTCGAGGAGGCAGTTGAGACGACAAAGATATTTTCCGTTGCAGGCCTGTTGCCTGAGAAAGAGGCGATACTGGTAACGAGACCATTTCGAGCCCCCCATCATACAATTTCCGATGCAGGAATGGTAGGAGGGGGACACATCCCGAAACCGGGCGCCATCAGCCTTGCCCATAACGGTGTTCTCTTTCTCGATGAGCTTCCCGAGTTCAAAAAAAATGTCCTCGAGGCATTAAGACAACCTCTGGAGGATGGATACGTTACCATTGCGAGGTCTTCCATCACTGCGACATATCCCGCCAGGTTTATGCTGGTGGCGGCGATGAACCCATGCCCCTGCGGTTACTATACCGATCCAAACAGGGAATGCAGGTGCAGCCCTCAACAGATACGTCAATATCAGGCCAGAATATCGGGGCCTCTCCTCGACAGAATCGATATACATATAGACGTTCCATCCGTAAGATACAGGGATCTGGCGGCCGAATCCGATGGAGAGTCATCCCTGTCGGTGCGTCAGAGGATTCAGAGTGCAAGAGATATTCAGATAAAGAGGTTCGGTATGTGCAATGCCCGAATGTCCAACAGGCAGATCAAGGAATTTTGCCCTCTTGATAAGGATTCAGAACGGTTGATTGAAATGGCAGTGGACAAACTGGGGCTCAGCGCCCGCGCCTATACGAGGATTTTGAAGGTTGCAAGGACAATCGCGGACCTCGAAAAGGAGGAAAACATTCTTTCCCACCATATCTCAGAGGCTATCCAGTACAGGAGTCTTGACAGGAGAATAATTTGATCTTTGAACAGGATAAGGAGATGTAAAATATCTGCTCAGGTTCACAGTTCCGGAGTTCGCGGTTCAAGGTTAGAGAGCGATGGGAAT
>JAUWQS010000128.1 GCA_030610915.1 Pseudomonadota bacterium
TCCTTGATCTCCTCGCGAACCCATTCGAGTGACTTTATCCCGGCGCCTCGTCTGTCTGTAACCTTGATGATATGAAAACCTACAGGGGATTCGATAATGCCGCTTATTTCGCCATTTCTTAGATTGAAGGCAACTTCGTTCACTGCTGGAAACATAACGCCCTTTTCGACAAAACCAAGGTCGCCCCCCAATTTTGCGGCGGGTCCATTGGAATACTTGTTTGCCAGAAACTCGAAAGATTCCCCCTCCATCAACCTCTTATGAATCAACCCTGCATCCGCCTTAAGTTTAAGCCTCTCTTCCATACCGGAGCGCTGCGGGATAACAATGAGTATCTGTTTTATCCTGACCGCTTCCTTTCCCTCATAATCCTCTCTGTGCTTACGATAATAATCGCCGATCTCCTCATCTGTAACGGAGACTTTAGACTTTACGCTCACCCCTACCAGCCTTATCTTCATCAGGTGTTCTTCAACCTCTTTTTTGTATGCCGGAAAACTGCTTCCCTCCTTTGCGAGAACCTTTTTAAAGTCTTCCATCTTGATATTTCTTTTAGAGATCACATCTTCAATAGTCTCCGCAACGTCCTTTTCTTTTATAACAATCCCCAGCCTCTTCGCCTCTTGTTTTACAAGGATGTCATTAATCAGTTTGTTCAGCATCGCCGACATGGTCTGGGCAACAACCTCTTCTCTATTTTCTCCGCTGTTAAGCTTATCTGTCTTTTTTAGATATGGTTCAACGGCGCTGTTCAATTCAGAAAGGGTTACAATCTCATCATTTACAACAGCCACAATCCTGTCGACAATCCTGGCATTCAGCGGGACGGCTAAAACCATCACCGCTAAGCAGATTAATATAGACGCTTTCAATCTTTTCTTCATACCTGCCACCTATGGGGATTCGATGAATCGTAAGCGCGCACTGCAGAGCTCGCAGAGAGCGCAGAGAAAATATTCTTGTAAGCCAAGGACTAAAGTCGCTTCGCTCCAAAATGTTCCGTTTGAAACTTGACATTAGAAATTAGAAATTTGGGAAGGATGAAACGAGGGTACAAAAGCATGAGCCCAAATTTCCAATTTCCAATTTCATCACGTATCTGCCTTCATCAGGAGGTCACGATTAATCTCGATCACTGCCTCCGACCTCAATTTCTTCAACCACCTCATATATTCGCATCTCCCTTTTTCTTTATACAGTTCAGATATAATTCCATTCTTTGCCTCTGAAAAGCTTATTTTTTTCGTGCCATCTTTCTTTAGAACCTTAAAGATATGATAGCCATAGGTGGTCTTAACCACATTGCTGATCTTGCCTGGCGGCAAGGAAAACACGACATTGTCAAAGGACTCCGGCATTATCCCGCGACAGAAAACCCCGAGATCACCACCCCTGACACCTTCGGGTCCGGTAGAAACCTCCTTCGCAATTTTAGCAAAGTTTTCACCACTCTTCAATCTTTCCAGAATATCTTCCGCTTCTTTCCGGTTCCGGACGACAATTTGAACGACATGAACCCGTTCCCCAGATATATACTTTTCAGAATGATTTTGATAATATTCAAGAGCCTCATTCTCTGTGACAGTAATGACGGAATTCACATCGCGCTGAATCAGCTTTTCAAGTATCAACCTTTTTCTAAGCTCTTCCTTCCATATATCATAATCCAACTTCCCTCCCGTAAATATCTTATCAAAACCGCCATTGGGATAATCTTTCTTTATCTCTTCAATCCCCTGACACAGCTCTTCATCGTTAACTGATAAAGATAGCTTTTGGGCGCGAAGAAGCATAATTTTTTCATCGATAAGTTTGTTTAATATTTCTTCTTTCAGCCGCTTTGCTTCATCCTTCTTCAGTGGCATCGCGCCGCCCATAACATCCATATCTCTTTTAAGTATCCCGCTAAAATCATTGAGAGAAATACCTTCCCCGTCAACGGTTGCGACATATTTTCCCGCAGTGTCATTTACACCCTGACAGCCGGATGAGACCATAAAAACCATAATGCAAAAAAACAGAAATAGCCGGCTGCCGAAGGGCAGATATGTCCGGTACCTGGAGCTGTGACTAAATATGGTAAACATCTTAAAAATATGTAACCATTCACGGCTTGAAACTTGAAATTGGAAAGTAGAAATTTGGGAGAGATGTCTGCGTGCACCTGCCTGTAGCGTCCGCGACGCAGACAGGGGCACGCACAGGCAAGGATGAAGCAAGTTTACGAAAGGAATTAGTCGAGTAGTTAACCACTCGACCAAACGTTGACAGTACAAAAGCATGAGGCCAAATTTCCAATTTCTATTTTCCAATTTCAACATTCCCTGAACCCTTACATCAGTTGCTCAACTCCTTAAGCAGACCCTTGGCATGTCTTAAGACCTCATCGCCATCAAGAGACGGTATAGGAATATAGAGCCTGAAATCGGGTGTAAATCTTATCTTGCTTGTCTTTTTGCGTGAAAGCTCAATTATCTTTTCCGGATTAATGGGACTCTTCTCGCTAAAAGAGATGGACAGGTTTTCCCCATCATACTCCATCTTCTTGCCTGAAATACCCTTCAACAGATTTCTGACGCTGATAATCTCCAGAAGATTTTCCACCTGGGGGACGATAAACCCATAGCAATCGAAAAGCTCCTCTCTGATCTCATCGAGTTCCTCATCCGTTGCAGCCATGGATATCCTTTTATAAGTTACAAGCCTGCTGTGCATGTCTGTAATATAGTTGTCAGGAATGAAGGCAGGGAGTCCAAGGAGAATTTCCGGCGTTATCTCCGCTTCGGGAATCTTTTCCCCCTTAAGTTCCTTAATTGTCCTTTCCATCAGCTCTGTATAAAGCTCATAGCCCACAGCGGAGACAGGGCCCGATTGCGACGTCCCGAGGAGATTCCCCGCTCCCCTTATCTGCATGTCGTGGGAGGCAATCCTGAAACCTGAACCGGGCTCGGAAAACTCCTTGATCACACTGAGCCTCTTCCTGGCATCCTTTGAGAGCATCGCCCCCTGTGGAATCAAGAGATATGCGTATGCCTCCTCCGTCGACCTTCCCACCCTTCCCCTGAGCTGGTACAACTGGGAAAGCCCCAACCTCTCCGCATGATTTATAATTATGGTATTCGCCGTCGGGATATCGATCCCCGACCCTATAATCGTTGTGCAAACGAGGACATTGTATTCCCGGCGGAGATATTTGACCATGACATTCTCAAGTTCCCTGCTTTTCATCCGACCATGAGCCACACCAACCCTGGCCTCAGGAACCAGCCCTTCCACAAATCGCGCCATGGTGTATATCGAGTGTACCCTGTCATGGAGAAAGAAGACCTGTCCCCCTTTCTCAATCTCCTGTCGGATTGCGTTTCTTATCGCGTCCTCATCAAATTCGAGGATGTATGTTCTTATAGAGAGCCGATCCTCCGGTGGCGTATTGATGATCGATAGATCGCGCATCCCCACAAGCGACAGATGGAGCGTTCTCGGTATGGGGGTTGCCGTCAGCGTAAGCACATCGACGAGGGCGCACAACTTCTTCAGCTTTTCTTTGTGACTGACACCGAAACGGTGTTCCTCATCTATCACAACGAGTCCAAGGTTTTTAAAAGCAACATCTTTCTGCAAAATGCGGTGGGTGCCGATCACAATATCCGCCAGTCCTCTGTTTATCGTCTCCACAATCTCCTTTTGCTCCGCCCTTGTCTTAAACCGGTTCAGAACCTCGACGCGGATGGGATATTTTTCAAATCTCCCGGCAAAAGTCTGATAATGCTGCTCTGCCAGGATCGTCGTGGGAACCAGGATAGCTACCTGTTTCCCGTCCATTGCAGTCCTGAAAGAGGCCCGCAGCGCCACCTCGGTCTTTCCGAATCCGGCATCTCCGCATATCAGCCTGTCCATCGGCCTGGGATCACTCATATCAAGATTGACATCCTCGATAGCCTTTGCCTGATCCGGCGTCTCATCATACTCAAAGGAGGAAGAAAACTCATCATAATATCTGCCGGTTTGAGAAAACCCATACCCCTTCATTACCTCCCTGGCAGCATAGATAGAGACAAGCTCTTCCGCAACTTCCCTCACAGATTCCTTCACCCTCTTTTTGACCCTGTCCCAGGAGGAACCACCCAATTTATCCATTTTCGGGGCATAACCGTCAGGACCGATATATCTCTGGATCTGATCCAGGCGGTTGACGGGGATATAGAGCTTATCGCCTCCCATGTACTCGATAATAAGAAAATCATTTTCGATCTTTCCGACTGACAGCTTTTCAAGCCCTACGTATTTACCTATGCCTTGATCCGTATGGACGACGAAGTCACCTTCCTTTAACTCACCGAATGATTTAAGAAAATATCCCTCTCTGATCGACTTTGATCTTCTCTTTTTTCCTGCCTTTTTGCCGAAAATTTCTTCCTCGCTGATAACAACGATTCTCAGAGCCGGGAAACTAAACCCCCCGGTTATCTTACCCTCCCTTAAGACAAGCTTTCCTGTGCCATTGTGCCGGGCGAGGTCGGACAGTATGGGGGCGCTTGCCATGGTGACGGGAAGGGAATATCCCTCGAGCAGGTGGGATATTCTTTGAATCTCTTCTCCTCCGCCGCATAGAAAAGATACGAGATTTCCGTCGTCCATCCACTCTCTGATCCTTTCCACAATAGGGGATAGAAGACCATCCTCCTCGCTTCCTTTAGTTGCTTCACTTCTCAAACCGGCAACGGTTTCCATATCAAACCTGACGGTGTCACAGCTCTTCTCATCATCCATGCCGATCTCCAGACTTTCAACATATATCTTTTGAAAATTCTTGAAGCATTCGGAGATGTCCGCCGGCGATGCATGAAAAGATTCCCTTTCGAGATAGAATTTGTCTTCTCTTTCAGCCCTGAGCAGGAGACTGTCCAGGTTATTTACTATTTTTTCTTCAGATTGCCCTATGGCGGCAAAGTCGTCGAAGATTATAACGCTGTTCCCTGGAACATAATCAAAAACAGTATCGAGAGTTTCGTAGAAGAGAGGGAAAAGCAGCGGGTTGATCGAGGCAGCATCGTTTTCAATCATTTCGCCGATGCGATTCCGTGTCGTCGTGGGAATGCCTAATTCACCCGCCCTCTTCTTCAGGTTGGCCATGGCCTGCCGATGTGCGTCTCCTGACAGAATGAGCTCTCTTGCGGGGGTGAGAATGAACTCATCGGTTTCCAGTGTGGACCTTTGCGAAACCGCATCAAAGACCCTGATCGATTCCAATTCATCCCCCATAAAGACCATCCTGTAAGGCGCCGCCGAAATCGGGGGAAAAACATCCATTACATGACCTCTTACGCTGAACTCCCCCTTCTCTCCGATCAGGGATACCCTTCTGTAGCCCCCTTCAGCTAATTTTCCGATAAGATTATCCCTCTCTAAGATATCCCCGATGGAGATAGTCTCGATATAATCCTGAAAAATATGTCTTGGAATAACCTTTTGAAGAAGGGCGCCAAGCGGGATGACAAATACGGCAGGTTTGCCCGAAACCAGCCTGAAGAGAGCGTCTGCCCTTTCCCATTCCACATCCTTTTCGTAGGAAAAGATACCGGTCGACATTATCTTCCACGG
>JAUWQS010000462.1 GCA_030610915.1 Pseudomonadota bacterium
GGAGAGACACCTGCCCGCCATCGCGAGCTCAGGCAAGGCGGGCGGGGCAGATTTTTGCATCAAACACGGCTTCAAAGTGTGCAGTATTCCTGCTTTTCCTAACAGCCTTCAGCCTTCAGCCTATCCACCTGAGTAGTTACAGTTTTGATGTTTTAATCCTGAATATCCTGTTAATCCTGTCAAATTTTTTTAAAGAGCTAAATTTCCGTGAACGCTTACACAATAACACTATGAAAAATGGGAATCCTCATACTATCAAATTATTCAGTGGCGCCGCTTCACGGACTGATGAGCAGTCCTGTGCCGGCGTTCGGCTGCATCGTCGCAATTGGATGAGATGCCTTGTTTGTATCCTGATTATCTGCGGAGTTCTGTTTTTTACAGGCACATCGCTCTGGTCGCAGCCCATCTCTATTCCCTCGATTAGCATAAATGTTGGCGATGGTTCCGATTCCGATCAACCGGGCAAGGTGGCCGTTGTTCTCCAACTCCTGCTGGCGCTCACCATACTCTCCCTTGCCCCATCAATCCTTGTGATGCTGACCTCTTTTACAAGAATCGTTGTTGTTTTCTCCCTCCTGAGACATGCCCTGGGCACGCAGCAGATGCCTGCAAACCAGATCGTTGTTGGCCTGTCGCTGTTTCTTACTTTTTTTATTATGACGCCCATATGGCAGAAAGTGAACACCCAGGCCATACAGCCGTACTTTAATGAGCAGATCTCGGCGCAGGAGGCCTTAAAACTGGGTTCAAAGCCGGTAAAGGATTTTATGTTAAGGCAGACGAGGGAAAAAGATCTTGCGCTCTTTGTGAAGGTCTCAAATACAGAAAGACCTCAAACTCCCGCTGATATATCCATGCCGGTATTGATACCCGCTTTTGTAATTAGTGAGTTGAAAACAGCTTTTCAGATAGGATTTTTGATATATCTGCCGTTTCTGGTGCTGGACATGGTCATTGCCAGTGTTCTTCTCTCGATGGGTATGATGATGCTTCCTCCCATAATGATAAGCCTGCCCTTTAAGTTGCTTCTCTTTGTGCTGGTCGATGGGTGGCACCTTATAGTCGGTTCGCTGATTCAGAGCTTTGCGTAGGTTCAGTGTTCAGTGTTCAGTGTTCAGGGGTCAGTGTTCAGGGGTCAGGGGTCAGGGGTCAGTGTTCAGAGGTTCGCCCTCGTTTCCAGGCTCTGCCTGGGAATACATACTTTGATACTGGAAGCTGGAGCTTGGGAACAAGAGAAAACAGTACGGGTTAGGACACCCCAAAGAATAAACATCGAACATCGAACGTCCAACATCGAATTTTGAATGGGAAATATCTCAATAAGTTCGGGTAGGGGCGACACTAATCGCCCCTGTCGGGAGGTTAAAACCTCCCCTACCCAATTTATAGAAAGGTTACCGTGGAACCGTGAACCGTGAACCGTTGAACCCTTTGAGGAGTCTAAATATGACCACGGATTTAGTTTTAGGAATAGGAGCCGAGACCCTGAAGGTAACCCTCCTGGTTGCCGCCCCGATGCTTATTGTCGGCCTTGTTGTCGGCCTTGTGATCAGTATCTTCCAGGCGGTCACTCAGATTCAGGAAATGACGCTGGTATTTGTTCCCAAGATCATAGCCGTAATGGTAGCGCTTATGATTGCAGGACCGTGGATGCTCAATCTGCTTTTGACATATACCCACAATCTCTTCACCAATTTACCGATGTACGTTAAGTGACGGTTCACGGGGTTCAGTGTTCAGTGGTCAGTGTTCAGTGTTCAGTGAACCCTGAACCCTGAACAGTAAATACTGAACCCTGAACCCTGACCACTGACCACTGACCACTATGAATATACCGGCTTTGACTACAGAACAGGTAGAGCTGTTTATACTCATGTTTATGCGTGTAAGCGCTATTATGGTGACCATCCCCGTGTTGGGCGGCAGGACTGTTCCAGTCAGGGTAAAGGCCGGGTTATCACTCCTTATTGTCTTTCTCATTTATCCTTTTGTTCAATTGAAGGCGCCTATGGGTGATCTTGCCGTTTTCCCTCTGGCGTTGAGGATGGCC
>JAUWQS010000110.1 GCA_030610915.1 Pseudomonadota bacterium
GTCTCGGCGCCCTTGTTGCGTTCATCGCCTATATGAGAATGTTTTTCCGTCCCCTCAGAGACATCGCCGAGAAATACAACATCATGCAGAATGCCCTGGCATCCGCTGAGCGGATATACCAGATCATCAATAACCGGGAATGCGAACACCGTACCGACGGGGAGGCATATGAGAAGCCCGGTCTGCCGGAGAGAATCGAAGACATCGTCATGGAAGACGTATCATTCAGTTATGTTGCCGGAGAAAAGGTCCTGTCGAATGTATCACTGCACATACGGCCAGGAGAAACGGTGGCATTCGCCGGTCCCACCGGATCGGGCAAGACAACACTGATCAACCTGCTGACCCGGTTTTATGAACCACAGGCAGGCAGGATTCTTATCAACGGGCACGACATACGAACCATCGACATCGACTGGTTGCGATCTAAAATAGCCCTGGTCACCCAGGACCCATTCCTCTTTTCGGGAACGATTCGCGACAATATTGTAAATGGAAGCAAACACATATCGGATGCGGAACTCAACCGGATCATCATCGCATCGCACTGCAGATCCCTGATAGACAAATTGCCGAAAGGAGTTGATACTGAACTTGCGGAAGGGGGATCATCAGTATCGAGCGGCGAGCGGCAATTGATTTCCATTGCGCGAGCCTTCGCCCGCGATCCCGATCTCATTTTGCTGGACGAAGCCACATCGTATATCGATTCCGAAACGGAGCAAAAAGTTCAGGCGGCCATTTCTAACCTGATGAAAAACAGAACGTCGATCATCGTGGCTCACCGTCTTTCCACCGCCCGCACGGCTCACAGGATCTTTGTGCTCAACAGACACAAAATCATCGAAGCGGGAACGCACCGGGAACTGATGGCACAAAAAGGATTTTACTTCAGACTCCATCAGCTACAGCAATAACCGTCACCCCACCGCACCCGGTTATGGCCGATATTTCTTCGCGTCTTGAATAGTAAATATTCTAAAAACGGTTTCAGGAGTAGCAGTTATACTCAACACGGCCATAGCTTCCGCTTTTTGAGCCGGTAAAAATTGCACAGTATATGTAGTGGAAGGCTTTAGCCTTCCACACGCATTGGCACGTAGCGCATAGCGGAAATCTTTAACCTTACCTTAGGAGAGAATGGAGACCTAAAGGTCTCCGCTACATGGGATTCATGCATACTCTACACGGTTACAAATTGCGCTTTGTCGGTCAGGTGAACTTATTTGCTCTACCTTTCTCTTCCTTCTCGAACGATATCTACTATTTCTTGAGTCGTAATACGCGCTTTAATTGAAGGAACATCTAAAGGTGACAGTCTCGTAAAAAGTCCACGCAGTGTCATTCTGAGGAGCGGAGCGACGAAGAATCTCAATGATATTAGATTCTTCGCTATCGCTCAGAATGACAAAAGAGTGTTTTTCAGACTTTTTACGAGTTCATCAAAGGTGAAGAAGCGATCTTTTCTGGAACCAGCGCGAAAGTTCGTCCATCTTTCCGTCGAATTAGTACCTTTCCGGTATTTTCAGCCTGTTCAAGAACTATGGCGAGCTTTTGGCGAGCTTCTGAATATGTATAAACTTGCATTTAGACCTCCATGGTTTCGACGTTGAGATTTAGAGCAGCTTCCTTTAGCTTTCGATCCAACGTCAATAGCGGTACTTTGTGCCTAATAGCACAATCCAGGAAATAAGCATCGTATGCATAAACGTTAGCTTGTTTGTCAAGTGGTAACTACTCACGTAGTCAGGCTGAAGCTATTTAGGCTGAACACCGATTTTCGCGGTCATCCATAGCATAAAGGAACATACTCTCATGTTTTAAACCGGAGGGAGAGAGGGATAGAGGGTCACATCTCAAATAATAAATGTTTAGTATCAAGACCAAAAAATCCTTAGGCCGGATAATTAGTATTTGACATGTGACCCCCATTCTTCTGCGGCTTGTCTGCCACAGGCACGGCTTCCGCCGGAATGACGAAAAATGGTGTTTCCTGAATTTTTACGAGTCTATCAATTATTGGCAGATTTTAACGTAAATTGAAGTTCGTAGCCCAATACCCGAGCATACTCATTTAAAGTATGAAGCGAAATGTGATTATCTTTTGCATTTTCAATCTTAGAAATACTTTGCTGGCTGAGAGACCATTTCTCGGCGACTTCACGCTGGGTCAGTTTTAGTTTTTCTCTGGCTTCACGTAACCTGACGGCAATAAGTAGTTCGCCTTTTCGTTTTTCCACCGCTGCGGCAAACCCCGGTTTCTCACGTTCTTTTTTTGCTATTAAGCGGTTAAGATCATCCATTCTTGCCTCCTTTTACACGCACCAAATAGTCCTTTCTCAATGCTTTGGCTTTCTTTAATCTCTGGATCGGAACAGCTTTGCTTTTTTTAACGAAACCTGTCAGAAGAAGAATTGTTTACCTTCCGACAAAAGTATACAACACCCTGAATTGCTTCTTAAGACGTCTGGAGACGTCTGGCTCTCAACTCATATATTCCATCCTCAAGATAATCGGCCAGTGGACGCCGGGCTTTATTTCCCAATTCCTTTAAAGCTGCTATTGAGGCAACAACTTCTTCGGCATCTTCAATCGGCAGATCCTCAACAAACTTTTCAATGGGATATTTCCCAAAGGCACTTCGATAAAATATAATGCGCCAGTTCTTAGAAAATTAATACCATTATATAGTTGTATTGTCAAGCTGGGAATTACTGCTGGGCTTTGTAATGAAAATGGTGAAAATGGGTCAAGTCTGCCTTTGACTCTTATTGATTTTGAGCAAGGATCAAAGGCAGACTTGACCCCATTTCCATTCTGTTCGGGGAACTGCTATGAGATGTGTGTGATTTGGCATCAAACAATAGCCCCAAATGTCAACATCACAACGACTGCACCATTCTGCCATTAAGTCGATGTATTGCCTGTAGTCATCGTCACAAAAAAAAATCTACTGCCTACGATTGCCGCGTTGCGTTATATGATGCGGATATCCGGGGACGACGATTCTTGCTTTACGTGCCATAAATGTATAATGTCGTTACTGACACCAATTGTCAATAATTTAGTATTTTGTCCCCCGAATTTTGTCCCCCGAATTTTAAGTTGTTTCGATCAGTGTCGTCTCTGAAAATCTTAGAACGTTCGATTCCCCGGGCGATAATGTGATGCAGAGCTCCAGGTGCATCTATCCTCGACTTCCTTGTCATAATAAACACTTGTCACAACAACATTTCTTTGTAAACTGGAAAACTAAAGGGCGTCCCCCAAACGCCACAAACGCCAAACGCCTAAAGGGCGTCCCCCAAACGCCCGTCCCCCAAACGCCATTTATCAGTAAGATCTGCTATTACAACATCAGCGCGATTCAAATTTACCAATATATCCTTTATGATGTTTCCGATGTCTAGGCATGCTCTGAAACATTCGTAATGAACACTATATTCGTCAACAGCAGGCTTAATCATTGTCTCGAAGATCTCAGTCCATTGGTCTTTAGTGCATGTGTCAGTATCTGAAAATGGCATTATAACAAAGCAGATTTTCTTGGGAGGTGCTTCTTTTAACCGATCCAACTGGTCAATCACAGCTTCAATATAGTTCAATGCCCCACCCTTAGAAACAAAACTATCATAGTAGACTTTATTGAGTTCATTTCTAATTTCGGCAGTCAGTTCGTACGCAGAAAGAACAATTATTTTTGCGCTGGGCCGAAGTTTGTTGACGCTTTCAATCAACTTGATTCCGCCGTAATCACTCCGATAGTCTATTTTCAAATCAATAATTGCGAAATCAATATGTTCTACTTGAATAATCTTATTTGCTTCTTCCAATGTAGCCGCAGCACACACCTCGTAACCAGCTTTCTTAATATATTTGAGAAGGTCAGCTCGGATATGTGGTTCATCGTCTAAAATAAAAACCATCGCTTTCATTTTTTACCTCTATATTAATACAGGGATCGTAAACTCGACAGAAGCACCACCAAGGTGTGATGAATATACTCCAATTTCTCCTCCATGCGTTTCAACAAGCTCTTTAACCGTTGCCAGTCCAAGGCCGGTACTTTGAGGGTCTGTAGAATTGAAAGGCTCAAAAATGGGAAAGTAGGGCGGAAATCCTGGGCCACTATCCTCAATTCTAATAATAACCTGTTCATCTTTGGGTTTTCCTTGGAGTTCGGTTGATATTTTAATTTTTCCTTTTGATGTAGATGTATTCTCTATAGCGGTCATTGCATTCTTTATTAGCTCTTTTACGGACTCATCGAATCGTCCATCGATCAAAATATCTGGAATTTTGTCGTCAAGGTAAAGCTCAATTTTGATCCCATCAGGCGGTTTTGCATACCATGCTTCATCTTCTATTATCTTATTGATTGAAAAATGTTTTTTTACCAATACGATTGGCTTGCCAAAGTTTTTGAATTCGCCAATCATTTTTTTAAGGTTGCTTGTTGTTTCGACTAATCTATTACGTATCAACAATATATTATCTTTATTACATACTTGATTGTCCAACTCTTCCTCTAAGTCTAATTTGATACCATCATAGTTAGCAGTCTGGTTGTTTATCCTATGTGCCGCTTTAGCAGATATAGCTTTCAACTGAGTTTCAATCTTGTTGTGTAGTCTTGCATTTTCTATGGCAAGTGCGACAACATTCGCGATAATCTCGAAGGTACGTTCATCTTCTTCAGAAAAGTATTCTCCGAAGGGGATATCCTTATTCTCAACCTTTATTACACCAAAAATCTGATCCTTAATTTTCAGTGGTAATGCAATCAAATTCCTAAATTCATTTTTTCCGCTTTGCCATTGCTCTTTATCATGTTTTCCTCTCCAAATAGTCTTGCCTGTTTCTTCATTGAAAACGTTTTGCAATTCGTCTTTTGTTTTTATATTGAATTTTCTTCCGGTTTCGAAAATGAATCCAGTGAAACCTTCTCCAATCTTATATTCCGCCTTATGAACCAGCCTCTTGGCAAATCCCGAACCTGCCATCATCCTTATACGTCCAGGATGTTTCTCCTTATCGTCTAAAAATATAGAACATACTTCTGCATTCAATAGACGCATTGCGAGGCCCACCACCTTATCAAGCAGATCAGGAAGATCAAATTGCCCAACTATGTTACCAGTTATCTCGGACAAGACTTCATTTATATCGCTGTACGCGGTTCTTTGTTTTTCCATGGTAATGCCTCTTGATTTATTTTGTAAGTGTTTACCACACAACAAGTTATTCTATAGCCCTGCATATCTCTTCACATAGAGTGATATACAGAAAGGTGATTCCATAGTTCCTGTTCAATTCCACAACTGAGCTACCCTCGACTATAAATCGAGGGGTTCAAACAGAATCATTACTTCTTGTTTTTTATCCTTTCCTGCCATTCGCTGATCCTGCGTAGCGCATCCAGAGGCGTTATATTGATAATATCGAGTCCCTGCATTTCATTTAAAACAATATCCTCTTCATCCATAAAGAGGCTCAGCTGGCCTTTCTTTTCTCTGCCCCTGTTTTCCTCCCCATCGGCTATTTTGGGCATTCCGATCTCATCCAGCTCACCCCTCTCCAGATTTTCCAGGATCTCCCTCGCCCTTATGATGACTTCTTCCGCGACACCGGCAAGGCGGGCAACCTGAATGCCGTAACTCCGGTTTGTGCCTCCCTCTACAATCTTCCTGAGGAATATTATTTTTTCTCCCCACTCTTTTACCGCGACGTTAAAATTCTTTATCCCCTCCTTGGTCAGTGCCATATCCGTCAACTGATGATAGTGGGTGGCAAAGAGTGTGCGGGCGCCGATACGATCGGAGTCATGGATATATTCCGCCACGGCCCAGGCTATGCTGAGCCCGTCAAAGGTGCTTGTCCCCCTTCCCACCTCATCGAGAAAGATCAGGCTTCTCTTTGTGGCATTCTTCAGGATGTTTGCCACCTCTGTCATCTCTACCATAAAGGTGCTCTGTCCCCTTGCAAGGTTGTCCGTTGCGCCTACGCGTGTGAATATCCTGTCCACAACCCCTACCCTCGCCTCCGATGCCGGCACGAAACTGCCCATCTGGGCCATCAGCGTTATGAGCGCCACCTGTCTGATATAGGTGGATTTACCGGCCATATTGGGACCGGTAATGATG
>JAUWQS010000298.1 GCA_030610915.1 Pseudomonadota bacterium
CGCTCAGATTTAGGTTAGATTTAGGCGATACGATTGAGCAAAAGCAGAGGAATAGTTGTGCTATTTCGAGGATTTTGCGATTGAGGATCGGCTAAAGATGGCCTGAAGATGAGATGCATAAATGTGATACTTATTTCCTGACAGACCCTAAGACAAAGAAAGGAAACAAGATGGATAAGTATGTTTGTACGATATGCGGCTATGTTTACGATTCTGAAAAAGGCGACCCGGATGCAGACATTGAGCCTGGAACAAAATTTGAAAATCTGCCTGATGACTGGACATGCCCGATCTGCGGTGCAGGTAAGGATGAATTTGAAAAGGAGGATTAAACAATGGAATTAAAAGGGAGTAAGACAGAAAAGAATTTACTGGCTGCCTTTGCAGGCGAATCACAGGCGAGAAACCGTTATACCTATTTTGCCTCAAAGGCCAAAAAAGAGGGTTATGAACAGATTGCCGCCATCTTCCTGGAATCGGCCGCCAATGAAAAGGAACATGCCGAAAGGGAGTTTAAATTCCTCCAGGGAGGAGAGGTCGAGATTACGGGGAGTTTTCCGTCCGGGGTGATAGGCGACACGGCGGCCAACCTGAAGGCAGCAGCCGAGGGGGAGCATTACGAATGGACCGAAATGTATCCTGAATTTGCCGGGGTGGCCGAAGAAGAGGGTTTCGCTGAGATAGCAGAGGTGTTCAGAAACATAGCAATAGCGGAAAAAGAGCACGAGAAAAGATACCTTGCCCTTCTCAAAAACCTCGAAGAGGGAAAGGTTTTCAAAAAAGATAAAGTAATCAGGTGGAAATGTCGCAACTGCGGCTATATACACGAAAGTACCGAAGCTCCTGAAAAGTGCCCGGCATGTGATCATCCCCAGGCCTATTTCGAGACGCTGTTGGAGAATTACTAAGGAGGCAGACGATATGGCTGAGGAAGGTATTGGTTGTGGCAGACCGACTGGAGCCAGGGTAGGCGAGTCGGTCCCTGAAGAGCACAGAAACGAAAAAGAAATCCAGGAAAAGGAGGTAAGAACCATGGTCCAGGTTGGGGAAAAGGCTCCGGATTTCGAGGCGCCGGCGTTTTATGAAGGGACATTTAAACAAATCAAACTCTCTGATTATTTAGGAAAATGGGTGCTTTTATGTTTTTACCCGGGTGATTTTACCTTTGTCTGACCAACAGAACTGACGGCAGTTGCCGCCCGTTATGAAGAATTCAAAAAATTAGGTGTTGAAGTGCTTTCCATGAGTGTGGACAGCGTTTTCAGTCATAAAATCTGGCAGGAAGAAGAATTATCCAAGATGGTAGAGGGTGGAGTTCCCTACCCTATGTTATCCGACGCAGGGGGCAGGGTGGGAAAAATCTACGGAGTCTATGACGAAAATGCAGGGGTAACCGTTCGAGGACGATTTATTATGGATCCCGATGGCGTCATACAGGCCATGGAGGTTCTGACTCCTCCAGTGGGCAGGAATGTGGATGAGACAATTCGTCAGGTACAGGCTTTTCAGCATGTCCGTGAAACGGGAGAGGTTACGCCATCCGGCTGGATGCCGGGCAAGCCGACCCTTAAACCGGGACCGGATCTGGCAGGAAAAGTATGGAAAGTTTGGAAACCTGGAAAGGTTTCTTGATAGGTTTGTGTAATGGAAAATAACTTGCTTTTAATGCCAGGTTGCATTCATTTTTATAGACAGGCGGGACGCCTGTCCTACTATTCTCTGGGTGCGAAGACACCTACCCTGTGCGGTGCGGGATGCAATGTTCTTCTGCCCCCCGTAGTAGGTCGGGCGTCTCGCCCGACGGAGTCACTTTTTGAGTGCAATTTCGCGTAAGTTACTTGGAAGTCGGATTTCGTTAATGTGTCATTTCGACCAACGGGAGAAATCTTTTCTTTTCAATAGGTTGCAAAATAAAGATTTCTCGTTTCACTCGAAATGACAGGCCAGAGGGACTTTTTGCGAATGCATGAATGACTCTGTTGATTTAATGCCAAATTCAGCGATTTTTGCAAAATAGGACATCCCAACTATGTGAAATCATTGACAGCGAAAAGTAACTCTTTCATAAAATCGTACTAAATAAACAGAGTCATGAATCTTGACTTTTTCAAAAATGGATCATGATGGTATAGCGTTCAACTGCCGTTTCAAGGTATTCCGGAAATTTTCGCCTGTCGTTATCATCGGCATAGATCGCTTCACTGGCGTTGCCTCGATTGATGATATGGTAAAAGGCCCCGGGGTATTCGATACGAAGTTGACGAGCCATAGCGCTTTCCTTCAGAAAGTCTTACCGCATTACCTGGAGTTCTATGGCTTCGATCCACGTTTGTTAATACTTAGGGTCTGTCAGGAAATAAGTATCACATTTATGCATCTCATCTTCAGGCCATCTTTAGCCGATCCTCAATCGCAAAATCCTCGAAATAGCACAACTATTCCTCTGATTTTGTTCAATCGTATCGACTAAATCTAACCTAAATCTGAGCGCCCAACAGTAACACCTATTCCCTGACAGACCCTTAATATTTAAGATGTGACCCTATTACCTTTTAATTTCCACCAGTTTTTGCAGTTCTGCAGGTAGTATTGCCATCATTTCTGCTGTTGGAACCCTGCATGGGATAAATGGAGGCTGCCCCATTTTTTTGAGAATCTTAAGTCCGCCATCCGGGTTGAGCATGTACTGTAAAAAGGCAGTGGCTACTTCCCTGTTGAGCGCATTTTTTATCAGAGTAATTCCGTAGGTACAAGACTTGCCCTTCTTTTTTATGGTCGTACCCGGCTTTTTGCCTGTGAGTTCAACTATTGCCTGCTTATAAAAGTTGTCATACTTATAATTTCCCAGGTTGATCTGATCGGGAAGTTCCACAAACTTGAGTTCATGCTGAACAGCCACCGATCGGTATTCTCAGGCATAATCCATGTTCCCGGTCTGCAGGAGAGCAACCAGTTCCACCGATTTTGGCCTGATATTTTCCACTGGTCGGTTAGCGATCAAGCGCTGATACAGCCCCTGTATCTTGTAGTATTTCTCTGCTAATTGAAAAACCATTAAGGATCGGTAACCGCATGGGTCTGCGTTTGGATCGGAGTGTCCCCATACGACACCTTTCTTTTGAAGAATTTTGTGCCAGTTATCGGCATTGATTTCCCCGGCATATTTGCTCTTGTCTGTATAGTGGGAATGACAACCGAAAATTGACCACCTGTGCTAACCCAAAATTGACCACCCTGAGCAGTGGTTATAATTATGAATGATTAAGGAAAATCATCCAGACTTTCCTTATTGTCATCAGCAGGTGAAACGTAGGGAGCCCGT
>JAUWQS010000066.1 GCA_030610915.1 Pseudomonadota bacterium
ATCCACATCCGCGGCCGCAACTTAGGAATAGCAAGGGCGGACGCTGTTGTGGGTAACTCCATTAAACGAAATCTCAACAGAAAGAAAAAGGCATTTGTTGTTACCATAAAAAGGAGTTTGCCCCAACTTTTGAACGTTACCGATTTTTTTGACATTTTTCGTAACCGTTCACTGGTTCAGAGTTCACCCTGTTAAATTTCCCAAGGGGAACCCTAACCCGGACAAGCCGGAAACAAGAAGGCAGGCAACTGCTCAGGTTCAGGGTTCGGGGGTTAGAAACAATCAATGTGTCTGCTCAATAAATCAGCCCCTCCCCCTTGAGGGGGGAAGGGCTGTAAAAAGGGGGGGGGGAAAGCCCTAACTTGTTGAGATGTTACCAATCAACCTTGATACCTTCATAAAAAGTCGAAGAATACCATTTTTCGTCATTCCGGCGAAAGCCGGAATCCAGTAAATTCAACAACTTCCGGATACCGGATCAAGTCCGGTATGACGGTTTTCCGACTTTTTACGAAACTGTCAACCTTGAACCTGACAACTTAGGCAGGTACTAAAAGGCCATACTTACGATCACGCCTCCATAAACAAAACTGTCATCATCACCGTTCTTGCTACGCCATTCCATCTCGTCACCGGCGTTGCCAGAAAGCGGAAAGGTATAAGACACTGTGGGAGTCACGGTAAAGTACTCTCCCACCGGTACTGGCAAACTCGCCGAGATAACGCCGTCGTGGAAGTCTTCAAATTCATCGCCTGTCTCCACCCCGCTGCCGCTGATTTCGGGGTAGTCGTCTTCGTCCTCACTCTTCAAATAACTGACCGATGCGGAAAGTTCGAGGGCGACTTTCTCCGTAATCGTAAACGAATGGGAGATACCGAGGAGGAAGTACCAGTGCGGGTAACTGTCAATATCCTTGTAAACGGTCAAAGATGGCGAAAGCAGGGTATCGAGACCCAGGCTTAAAAAGAGCTCCTGTGAATCATCACAACCATCCTCCAGACCATAGTAGATATAGCCACCTTCCACGCCCAGAATACCAAAGCTCTTTCCATACGAAAGCGTAAAGTCAGTCTCGTTCCAATTGTTATCTTCATCTTCCTCATCAGATGCAGTATAGGGATCTGTATCTGTGTTGCCCCATAGATTGGCTGAGAAACCCTTATAACCAATCGTCATGGAAGGCTGAATAACAACGCTGTCCTTGCTTAATTCCTGCCCGCGCCAGATGTACTGACTCAGGACCGCAATCGACAGGTCGGCGGTGGGCCTTTCACCATCTTCCGCCATGACGGGGGTAATGGTGAAAAATATTAAAATTAAGGCTATGCCGACAGTTAGAAATCGTCTTAGGTTTTTCCGTTCTTTCATCATTATTTTCTCCTTTTTTACGTATTTTAATTTTTGTAACCATTCACCGCGGAGCTCGCAGAGAAACTATTCCTGTGAATTCTCCGGCGGGGTGTAAAACCCCGCCCTACGCAAAAGCTCCAGGGTCATTTAGTGGAGCTGCTAACGCCTATCGCTTTATCCCCCTCCTCACCGGTGCGTATCCTTATTGTATTAACCACTTCAAAAATAAATATTTTGCCGTCACCCACTTCACCGGTCCTGGCTGCTTCCATTATTGCCTTTGCTATACGTTCTATATCCTGATCTCCGGCAACGATTTCGATCTTGACCTTTGGCAGAAACTCCACCTTAAATTCCCTGCCGCGGAACTGTTCAATCTTGCCCTTCTGCTGTCCATGTCCCTCTATACGAACAGTACTCATCCCTGGATAACCTATTTTCTCCAATGCTTCTTTCACGTCATCCAGCTTTTCAGGTCTGATTATTGCTTCTATCCTTTTCATTTGTTTTCCTCCTTATCTATTTAGCTGAACAAAATCGGGATAACCCGGCGTCCCATGTTCAATAATATCCAATCCCTGCAATTCTTCTTCAGGAGAAATCCGAATGCCCATCATCATATCCATCAATTTGAACATTATGTATCCCATACCGAATGCCCAGACGAAAACTACCACTACACTGATGGCCTGGGCGATAAGCTGATCAAAGCCGCCACCATAAAACAGTCCCGTGGCAAATGGCTTCGTGGTAGCGTAGTTGCCATAAGTTCCGTCCGCGAAGAATCCTATACTGAGAAGACCCCACAGACCACAAGTGCCATGCACACTTATAGCGCCAACAGGATCGTCTATTCCTATATTGTCAAAAAATCGAACACTCGTATACATCAACGCTCCGGCAATAAGACCTATAACAATTGCCGCCCAGCCTTCTACCCAGGCACAGGGCGCGGTTATTGCTACCAGACCCGCTATAGCGCCGTTTAGCGCCATACCCAGATCCCATTTAGCTGTTTTCCAGTATGCTATGAGCATGGCAATCATGGCGCCGGCGGCGGCAGCCAGATTAGTATTTACCGCGATAACCGAGATTCTCAGGTGGTGCGCGTCACAGGTACTTCCCGGATTGAAGCCAAACCAGCCGAACCATAAAATAAAAACACCAATAGCAGCCATGGCAATGTTATGTCCTGGAATGGCCTGGGGTTTTCCATCTACATATTTACCAAACCTGGGGCCTAAAACCATAGCTCCTGCCAGACCCACAAAACCACCTATGGCATGAACCACTCCCGAGCCGGCAAAATCTATGGCGCCCAGCCCAAATGGAAGATTGGCAAGCCAGCCACCACCCCAGACCCAGTGTCCATATATGGGGTAAATAATAACACTTACCAGAATGCTGTAAATGAAGTAGGCCTTGAACTTAATCCGTTCAGCGACCGCTCCGGCAACTATGGTGGCCGCCGTAGCGCAAAAGACCAGCATCCAGAACATATTTAGATACTTGTCCACATCGTAATAGTCACCAAGCATAAACCAGCCCTCTGTCCCCCAGAGACCGTGCCAGTCTCCTCCCATCATTATGGCGTAACCAAAAAGGAAAAAACACAGTGATCCGATAGCCAAATCCATCAGGTTCTTAGACATGAGATTGGTAACATTTTTTGCCCTGCAGAATCCCGCCTCCAACATTGCGAAACCCGGCTGCATGAACATGACAAGAAAAGCGCAAACAAGTATCCACACATAATTCAGAGGAGCCTGGGGGTTATCCTCCAAGGCTTGAGCCCCCGTTGGATCACCTGCAAAAGCCAGTGTTGAAAAACAAAAAAGTATCAAAATTAACAAACACAACCACAGTAAATGTTTAATCATCTTTTTTCTCCTTTCGTCCGTAATCCCAGGAGGCTGTCCGAGAACCCTTCAAAAGCGTTTCTGTCATTCCCTCACTTCGTTCAGAACAACGTCTGAGCGAAGCGAAGAATCTTCTAAATACAATTAGTGAAAATTTGAGATTCTTCGGCTAACACCTCAGAATGACATTGTCGGACAGCTTCCCAATGGACAACGAATATTTGTATTGTTGTAGCTTGACTTCCCGGAAAGCAGTCAGACCTTAATATATCAAAATACATGCCAGAATTATTTTTTGCGTAACTATTTGAATTTTCGGTATATATTTGAAAAAAGAGAAGAGGCTGCCCAACGGCATAAAGACATTTATGTAGGAAAACTAAGGGCAATATACAATTATGTAGCTTGCGTGGGCCTCTGCGGTATCTGAGGAAGAAAGGGAAGAAAGGGGAAGAAAGGGGTCACATCTCAAATACTAATTATTCGGCCTAAGGATTTTTCGGTCTAAATACTAAACATTTATTATTTGAGATGTGACCCTCTATCCTCCTTGACACATGAGAGAGCATATTCTATAATATAATAAGGTCCTTGCTGGGGAAGGAAGGGGTCACATATTAATTATTCGGCCTAAGGATTTTTTGGTCTAAATACTAAACATTTATTATTTGAGATGTGACCCTCTATCCTCCTAAACAAATTTGTGAAAGGTGTCAAAAATGGAAGTTGTAAGAACACGATTTGCGCCGTCCCCCACCGGTTTTTTGCATATCGGTGGCGCGAGGACAGCGCTCTTTAACTGGCTTTATGCCAGGCACAATGGTGGAGAATTCATTCTAAGGATCGAGGATACTGATCAGCTTCGTTCGACTGAGGAATCCACACGGGCCGTTTTAGATGCCTTGAAGTGGCTTGGATTAAACTGGGACAAGGGACCTTTTTTTCAGACTAAAAGGGTGGAATTCTACAGGGAGGCGGCGAAAAAACTTGTAGATGAAGGAAAAGCGTATCACTGTGTATGTACACCACAGGAGCTGGCAGAAAAAAGGAAGAATGCGCTGGCTGAAGGAAGAAAGCCGAAATATGATGGCACATGTCGTCATAAAAATCTTGGCAGAACTGCAAACTCAGTGGTGAGATTCAGTTGCCCCCAGGCAGGTGTGACCAGAGTTAATGACATTATTAAGGGCGCCGTCCGTTTTAATAATGATGAGCTGGATGACCTTGTAATCGAACGGAGCGATGGATATCCCACCTACAATTTTGCAGTCGTGGTAGATGATGCACAAATGGAAATCACCCATGTTATACGAGGCGATGACCATCTCAATAATACACCAAGGCAGATTCTTCTCTACGAAGCGCTGGGATACAAGATACCCGAATTTGCCCATGTTCCGATGATCCTGGGATCTGACAAAACAAGGTTGAGCAAACGCCATGGCGCAACATCGGTCATGGCATATAAAGAGACGGGTTATCTGCCAGAAGCCCTCGTTAATTACCTGGTGAGACTTGGCTGGTCCCATGGCGACCAGGAAATATTTTCTTTAGACGAGCTTATTGACCTTTTTACCCTCGAGGCGGTGGGCAAATCTGCCGCAGTCTTTAATCCCGAAAAACTTCTCTGGCTCAATCAGCATTACATTAAGGAGTGCCCCTTGGAAGTATTGGCCTCCCAGTTGGGTCCTTTTTTAGAGAAGATATGTCTAAATACATCGGATAAAGAGTATATAACGAAGGTTGCTCTCGATATGAAGCTCAGATCAAAGACCATCGTAGAGATGGCGGATTCCGGAGCGTTCTACTTCAAGGACGAGATAGAGTACGAAAAAGCGGCGGCGGAAAAATTTCTTAATATGGAGTTTATGGGACATCTAAAGACTGCAATAGAAAGACTGTCCTTGTTGCAGGATTATACAAAGCAGGGGATCGAGGGTCTTCTGCGAGAGATTGCCGCGGAAAGGGGGGTAAAGCTCAAATTTATTGCCCAGCCGATGCGAGTCGCTCTCACGGGCAAGACAGTAAGTCCCGGAATTGATCAGGTCATGATCACCATGGGAAGAGATATGGTAATTCGAAGATTGAAGAGAGCCGTGGAATATATAACTACTCAGGTTGTTTAGGCTGAAGGCTATTAGCCCCTTAGTCGTGAAATTCGTGCCAAACGGGCAAAAGAATTTAGCAGCCATTCACCGCAGAGAGTGCAGAGACGACAAAACAATTAGCTCAGGATTAACTGGCGAGCGGGTGGCATGGACAAACTTGTTTGTCCGTGGGTAACTACTCAGGTTCAAGGTTTACAGTTCAGTGGTTAGAAAATGGTTAACAGTGAACCCTTTTTTATTTCCGGCTTGTCCGGGTTAGGTTTTGGGTTGTAAACCTTTGAACTCAAAACCCAAAACCTTTTTTCAGTCTGTTTATCGACAGGAATCATAGAAAGGCGATCCAATCCATGTTAGACATTAAATTATTAAGACAGAATATAGATTTTATCCAAAGGAAAATGGTGGAAAGAGGCGAGGATATTGATCTTAATAGAATTACTCTTCTCGATTCCAGAAAAAGAGATATATTGCAAGAAGTTGAGACATTAAGAAGCGAAAGAAACAAGGTCTCCGGGAAAATAGGTCAAAAGAAGAAGAACAAAGAAGACGCATCGGAATTAATAGACCAGATGAGCATTGTCTCCACCCGCATAAAGGAACTGGATGAATCTCGCAAAGAGATCGAGAACGACCTTTATGACCTAATGATGATCATTCCCAATATCCCGGATGAAGCTGTTATATATGGATCAAGCTCAAAGGACAACCCTGTTGTGCGGACATGGGGAGAGATGCCCGAGTTTGATTTTGAACCAAGACCTCACTGGGAAACAGGAGAATCTCTCAATATACTTGATTTTACCAGGGCCGCCAGGATTGCGGGAGCAAGGTTTGCGCTTTACCGCGGTATGGGCGCCATGCTGGAGCGCGCCCTGATAAATTTTATGCTTGATCTGCACACCACCGAACATAACTATATCGAAGTATTAACACCCTTTATGGTAAATAAAGAAAGCATGACAGGCACAGGACAGCTCCCAAAATTCTCAGAGGATCTGTTCAAAATAGAGAAAACAGATTACTATTTAATCCCCACGGCCGAGGTTCCTGTAACCAATATACACAGAGATGAGATACTTAGTGAAAATGTCCTTCCCTGTTGCTATGTTGCTTATTCTCCATGCTTCCGAAGCGAAGCGGGTTCATATGGTAAGGACACGAGAGGATTAATCAGACAGCACCAGTTCAACAAAGTGGAGATGGTAAAGTTTGCAACACCGGAAACGTCTTATGATGAACTTGAAAAACTGACTCTCGATGCCGAGGAAGTATTAAAAAGGCTTAATATACACTTCAGAACAGTTGATCTCTGCACAACTGATCTGGGATTTTCCTCAGCCAGGACCTATGATCTGGAGGTATGGCTGCCGGGACAGAATACCTATAGGGAAATATCATCCTGCAGTAATTTTGAAGACTTCCAGGCCCGCAGAGCAAATATCAGGTTTCGTCGAGAGGAGAGTTCTAAAGTAGAGTTCGTGCATACCCTGAACGGTTCGGGACTTGCCGTCGGAAGAACCGTGGTGGCAATCCTGGAAAACTACCAGCAAAAGGATGGAAGCGTTGTCATTCCCGAGGCGCTAAGACCATACACAAGGGGGATTGACAAAATCACAACTGTGAGATAGTGTATTTGGTCCTGGAGGGATGGCCGAGTGGTCGAAGGCGGCGGTCTTGAAAACCGTTAATCGAAAGGTTCGCGGGTTCGAATCCTGCTCCCTCCGCCAGAAAATAAAGTGATCAGTGATCAGTGAACAGTGACCTGTGGTCAGGTTTAGTTTTCAATTAAGAATTCACCATTTAAAATTAAAAATCGGATTGTAGATAGTGGAGAGATGGCTGAGTGGCTGAAAGCGATCGCCTGCTAAGCGGTTGTATGCCCTAAAAGGTGTACCGGGGGTTCGAATCCCCCTCTCTCCGCCATTTTATTGATTACTCAGGATGCGCCCATAGCTCAGCTGGATAGAGCGTCGGACTACGAATCCGAAGGTCGAAGGTTCGAATCCTTCTGGGCGTACCAGAAAAAACAAGGGGTTAGCCGATTTTGGCCAACCCCTTTATTTTTGCGTGCTACCCTATAGCTACCCTTTTTGTCATTTTGGCACTAAAAAGGCTGGTAGGTTTATGCCTTTTCTGTCTACTTTAGTTCACCTTTCAAGATAAAGAAAATCGGCCGCTGCTTTCAGACACGTTCAGCATTTGGGCTTCCATGTAGTGTTGACGTTGCGTGTTCTGAGTGATGAGCAGGCAGTCCAATAATAAGAAAGGTGCTTGCCACGTAGTCATATCCCCCTGATAAACATGCCACCTGTCGGAAGGTTCAACAGCCTCGCCTTTTTGTGCTAACTCTTTTCTTTCTTTGGCCAGCTCTTCTTTTCTGGCAGCTTTCTTGT
>JAUWQS010000263.1 GCA_030610915.1 Pseudomonadota bacterium
TTCCATCATCCTGGTCTTGACAGGCCTGCCGACCATAAACGCGACAACCGCCATAGCCAGCACAATAATGATGACATAGGTCACAAATATCCTGTAGAATAAGCGGTTTTTCATAGGTGTTACCTTGTTCAGTGTTCAGTGGTCAGTGTTCAGTGATCAGAAAAGACTGAACACCGACCACCGACCACTGACCTCGGTATTCGATTTTAGTAACCGTTCACGGTTGGGTTGTCGGTTCACAGTTCACGGTTTTTTCCAACCGTGAATCGGTAACTGTAAACCGTGAACGGTTACAAAAGCCTTTCAGCTTTGAACTCTTCCTGCTTATCCGGGTCAGGATTCCGGTGCCGCACATTTTTTCCTGTAACCATGTAGATCACCATATCAGCGATGCTCGTTGCGTGATCCGAAATCCTCTCCAGGTTTTTGGACACCTGTGTGATCAGAAGCGCCCTGTGAATAGTCCTCGGATCTTCTATCATAAAAGTCAGGAGTTCCCTGAATATCTGCTCATTGAGGTTGTCCACCGTCTCATCTTCCCTTCTCACCTTATCGGCCAGGTCGCTGTCCTCCTTCACGAAGGCATCGAGGCTTTGTCTTATCATATCTCGCGAAATATCCGCCATCCTGGGAAGATCGATATAGGGTTTCAGTCGAGGTTCTTCGTTCAGTACCACCGCCCTTTTTGCAATATTGACCGCCATATCGCCGATTCTCTCTAAGTGGCCATTGATCTTGATGGCGGTAGTGATAAATCTCAAGTCCCTCGCGGCAGGTTGTCTCAAGGCCAGAAGACGAACGCATCTCTCCTCAATTTCCCCGTCAAGTTTGTCAATCTTATCATCGCCCGAGATGACCTCATTCGCCAAGTCTGAATCTCTTTCGAGAAGAGATCTCATGGCATCCAGTATAGCCTTTTCGACAAGGGCTCCGAGATAGAGGAGGTTTTCTTTGACCTCCTGCAGTTCCCTCTCGTAATGTACGCTGGTATGCGCTTTGCCATCCATGTTTTTTCCTCCCGCACCCAAATGGGTCTTGCCGTCAACCAAATCTCCCCGTAATATAGTCCTCCGTCTGCCTGACATCCGGCGTGGTGAAGATCTTTTCCGTCGGGTTGTATTCTATGAGCTTCCCAAGATAGAAAAATCCGGTATAGTCCGAAATCCGCGCGGCCTGCTGCATGTTGTGGGTTACGATAATAATCGTGTATCTCTTCTTCAAATCCTCGATCAGTTCCTCGATCTTTGCGGTTGAGATCGGATCCAGCGCCGATGTAGGCTCATCCATCAGGAGAACATCGGGCTTCATGGCCAGCGCCCTGGCAATACAGACTCTCTGCTGCTGCCCGCCGGAGAGCATCATGGCGGATTGACCAAGAATATCCTTCGCCTCATCCCACAGAGAGGCCTGCCTGAGGCTCTGTTCCACCAGGGCATCCAGATCGCTTTTCTTTCTCACACCCACAAGCCTCGGCCCGTAGGTGATATTGTTAAAGATCGATTTAGGAAAGGGATTCGGTTTCTGAAAGACCATCCCGATCCTTCTTCTGATCTCAACAGGATCGATGTCCGGATCATAAATATTTTTGTCTTCAAATACAACTTCACCCTCTACCCTGGATCCGTCGATGAGATCGTTCATCCTGTTCAGCAGCCTCAACAGGGTCGATTTGCCGCAGCCGGATGGGCCGATAAGAGCAGTAACCCTGTTTTTTTCAAAGTCCATGCTGATATCTGTGAGCGCCCTGAATTTCCCATAGTAAAAATCAACATTCCTGACCTTTATTATACAATTATCCTGAATTGTTACCATCTTCTATTCCTTCTTATATAACTCCTGATGATTATTGCAATCAAATCAATCCCCAGGACCAGTGCTACAAGCATCAAAGCCGTTCCGTACTGAATCGGCCTGGTCTCTTCAATATGGGTGCCGGCCGTTGCAAGCACGTAGATGTGATATGGAAGCGCCATAACCTCATCAAAGATAGAAGCGGGAAGCTTTGACGTATAGAAGGCCGCCGCCGTAAACATGATAGGAGCTGTTTCACCTGCCGCTCGCCCAATGCCGAGGATTGAACCTGTCATTATTCCGGGCAGTGCATTCGGCAGGACAATTTTATAAATCGTCTGCCATTTGGCGACACCGAGGGCCAGAGATGCCTCCCTGAATGTCTGCGGCACCGCCTTGAGCGCCTCTTCGGAGGCGCCGATAATCGTAGGCAAAATCAAAAACCCCAGGGTTAACGCCCCTGAGAGAATACAGGAACCAAACTGGAGAAACACCACAAAAAGCCCAAGACCGAAGAGACCGAAAACTATGGAAGGAACTCCGGCAAGACAATTCACACCGACCCGGATAATCCTCACCAAGAGTCCCTGCTTCGCGTACTCGTTGAGGTATATTGCCGACATAACCCCAAGAGGCAACGCAATGATAATGGCCCCCGATGTCAAATACACGGTGCCCAGGATGGCCGGCATAATGCCCCCTTTTGTCATGGCATCTCTCGGCGGAAGGGTAAGAAAATCCCAGCTTATGACGCTTATTCCATTAACAAATATGTAAAAAAGGATAGCCACAACGGCCGTTGTTATAGTGAGAGCAGACAGCCTGACAGCGCCGAAAAAGAGATTCTGCTTTATATATCGCCACTTCATAGTGTTGCGGAGCCTACCTCTTTGAATTTATTCGAGATATAATCTGCAATCAGATTAAAAAAGAAAGTCAGAAGAAAGAGGACAACGCCTGTGGCAAAGAGGGCATGGTAGTGATCGCCTCCAAAAGGGGCCTCGCCCATCTCCGCGGCGATGCTTGCCGGCATGGGTCTTACAGAATCGAATATGCTTTCCGGTATGGCGGCGGCGCCGCCGGCCACCATGAGAACAACCATTGTCTCGCCGATAACCCTCGCCATACCAAGTATCACCGCCGTTGAGATGCCGGAAAGCGCCGCAGGGACAATAACCTTAATAATGGTCTCAAACCTGGTTGCGCCAAGGGCATAGGAGGCCTCTTTAAACTCCTGAGGTACCGAATAAAGTGCATCCTCCGAGATACTCGTAATGGTTGGTATGGCCATAATTGCAAGTACAATGGACACATTTACTATATTGAGACCTGTCGGCAGATTAAATGCCTCCTGAATCCACGGGGCAAGGACGACCATCCCCAAAAATCCGAGCACAACGGAGGGAAGGCCGGAGACGAGCTCTATAACCGGTTTGAGGATCTCTTTTACAAGCGGACGGGCGATCTCAGCAATATAGATTGCCGAGAGGACACCAAGAGGAACTGCAATTAATGACGCAAAAAAGGTGACAACAAAGGATCCGACAATAAGAGACCATATACCGAAATCCGGTGGATCGGAAGTGGGATACCACTCCGTCCCAAAGATAAAATCGATGGTTGAGACCACCTTGAGTATGGGCAGACCTTCTTTGAAGAGAAAGAAGACTATAAGCCCCAGGATAAGTATGGAAACCGACGCAAAAAAAAGAAAAATATTCTTTATGACTGTTTCTTTAAGCTTTCTGGACATGTAACTATTCAGCCACCGATCTACGCGGATTATCACCGGTATTTTTCTCCTGTTTCCTGT
>JAUWQS010000458.1 GCA_030610915.1 Pseudomonadota bacterium
AGTTTGTAACCGTTCACCACAGAGCTCGCAGAGAACGCAGAGAAACTGTTTATGCATTCCCACGCTGGAGCATGGAAACGAAAAAATTATTTAGCCACCGATCTACGCAGATTATCACCGGTATTTTTTCTTTTATTGTAACTAGTGCCTGAACGAAAACTATCCGAAGCTGTCATTTCGAGCGGAGCGAGAAATCTTAGCGTATTGTTAATATTGAAATTTAAGATTTCTCCCTTTGGTCGAAATGACAAAAAGTGGGGTTTTCGTTCAGGCACTAACTACTCACGTAGTCACGCTCCTTCTTTATATTTAACCCTATCTGCGTTTATCTGTGTGAATCTGTGGCTGAGTAGTTACCAAGGAGTAATCTGAAATAAACAAGATATACGGCAATACATCCGGGCTCAAGGCGGGACAGATCAAAAGGCTAAGACAGCTTTACAGAAAGAGACTTCCGCCGGAGAGGATCCTGACCCATGAACTGGCAGGGAGTCTTTGCGAACTCTCCCGGGAGACCAACAGGCAGATAGGAGTGCTCGCCAGCCGCAACGGCGAGATAAATTACGTCATCATCGGCGATCACAGGCAGATAGTGATCCCAGGCCTTGACGGCTTCAGGTCGGCCTCCACCCGACTCAAGGGTCTCCGGTTGATCCACACCCACCTGAATGGAGAAAAGCTTACCCGTGACGACCTCACCGACCTGGCGCTTCTCCGGCTCGACTTAGTCTGCGCCATAGAGACCGATCCCAACGGCCATCCCGGAATGGCGCATACCGCCCACCTGATACCCGAAAACCCGGAGGGGAAATACTGGCTTTTCCTGAAACCGGCCCGGCCATCCGAAATAGACCTGAATTTCACGGATTTCATCCATGCCCTCGAGGGAGAACTGGCCCGGAAACAGAGGACGAAAAGGGTTGACTCCGCCGAGCGTGCCTTTCTTGTAAGGGTGGAAACCGATCCCCTGTATGACAGCCAAAATTCCATGGATGAACTAAGGGAACTTGCAATATCCTGCGGGGTTGAGGCGCTCCATTGCGCCATTCAGCACAGGGAACGGATCGATCCCAGATTCCTCCTTGGCAGGGGAAAACTCTCAGAACTTATCATAAAGGCCCAGCAGAGGGGGGCAAATCTCCTCATCTTCGACAATGAACTCTCCCCGGCCCAGACACGCTCCATCGCCGATTTTACCGATCTAAAGGTAATCGACCGCACACAGTTGATATTAGATATCTTCGCCGGCAGGGCGCACAGCAGGGAGGGAAAGATACAGGTGGAACTCGCCCAGTTGAAGTATCTCCTTCCAAGGCTTGCCACGAAAAACACAGCCATGTCCCGTCTTACCGGCGGCATCGGCGGGAGAGGCCCCGGCGAGACAAAGCTTGAGATCAACCGGCGGCGGGTCAGGGATCGGCTTCGCCGCCTCGAACAGGAGATGAAAAATGTCGAGAAGAGCCGCAGGCAGCGCAGGGTAAAGAGAGGGAAAAGGGGGCTTCCCGTCATCTCCATCATCGGCTACACCAATGCGGGCAAGTCAACGCTTTTAAACACACTGACAAAGAGCAGGGTCTTCACGGAAGATCGTCTCTTTGCCACCCTCGATCCGAAAAGCTCCCGGCTTCGCTTCCCGAGGGACACCGAAGCTATCATAACAGACACCGTCGGTTTTATCAGGAATCTTCCCAGGGAACTCTTCGCCGCATTCAGGGCGACGCTCGAAGAGCTGAACGATGCGGATGTCCTGCTTCATGTAATCGACATAAGCAGCCCGCACTTTGAGGAACATATAAAAGCAGTCGAAAAGATATTGGCGGAACTGAACATAGCAGACAAACCAACCATCAGGGTCTTCAACAAAGAGGACCTCTTCCCCGACAAGCCGCTCCTCGAGACCCTCTGCCGCCGGTTCGAGGCCACCACGGCCGTAACGGCGCCGGATCCGGAGAGCCTCCATGGTCTTATAGAGAAGGTGGAGACCCTTGTTAATGTAAATATTTAATTTTAAAATGAGAAATTGGAAATGAGAAATTGGAAATTGGAAATTTCCCTCGTTACCAGGCTCTGCCTTACTCTTACATCTACA
>JAUWQS010000434.1 GCA_030610915.1 Pseudomonadota bacterium
TGAGACCGGAAACGGTACGGTCAGGGCAGTTGACGGCGTGAATATTTCCGTCAATGAAGGAGATACCCTTGGTATTGTAGGGGAGTCGGGTTGCGGGAAAACCGTGCTTGCACTTTCAATCATGCGATTGATACCGGCGCCGGGCAGGATTGTATCGGGAAAGATTATCTTTGACGGTATCGATCTGGTTCGTCTTAAAGAAAAGGAGATGCGGGGCATTCGAGGAAGAGATATCTCGATGATTTTTCAGGAACCGATGACCTCATTGAACCCGGTTTTCAGAGTGGGGGATCAGATTGCCGAGGTGATGCGGCAACATCTCGGGCTTTCTAGGAAGGATGCCGTGGAAAGAGCCGTGGAGATGCTCGGACTCGTCGGCATGCCTTCTCCGGGAGAGAGGATCAGGGATTATCCCCATCAGATGAGCGGCGGTATGCGTCAGAGGGTTATGATTGCGATGGCGCTTTCCTGTAATCCAAGGCTGATGCTGGCTGATGAACCAACAACCGCCCTCGATGTGACGATACAGGCACAGATAATTGAGCTTATTAATGAGATGAAAAAGAAAGTGGGCGCCTCGGTAATCATGATAACCCATGATCTCGGAGTTATCGCCGAGGCAACTCAAAATGCCTGTGTGATGTATGCTGGCGCTGTTGTAGAGTATTGCAATGTCGGGGATCTCTTTGCAAAGCCTCTCCACCCATATACGACAGGTCTTATGGAATCTATCCCAGGAGGGGCAGGCGGGCGACTGAAGACTATACCCGGTGTTGTTCCAAGTCTCTATGAACTTCCCACAGGCTGCAGTTTCCAGGATAGATGTCCCGAGGTGATGGAGATATGCAGAGAAAAAGATCCACAACTCATGGAGAAATCCCCCGGGCACATGGTCAGATGCTGGAAGTACGTGTAGTATTCTATGACAGATATTGTCAAAGGGTAGAAGGTAGAAGGCTGCCCTGGGCAGTTGCGATTTTCTTTTGCCATTTTTGCAAGAATTTTAGGCATCCTTCAGCAAGCTCAAAAAGCAGTTTACGGTTTTGGTGGCACAGCCATCTTGGCTGTTTCGATATTTGCGATTTGATTTTCAGTCATATAATATCAAGAGAATTTTAACCACAAAGGTCACAGAGAAGACACAAAGGTCACAGAGATTAATTTATAACTTTTCTTTGTGTCCTTTGTGGTTAATCTTTAAACCTTGTCCTTTCACAAACTGGAAGCATCAGACCGGTAAATAGGTTGAAGGAAAAACAACCTAACAGCCTTCAGCCTAAACAACCTGAGCAGTTACTATGAACCCCGCTTTGTTGGAAATTAGAGGATTAAAAAAATATTTTACCATGGAGGGTGGATTCCTGTCGGGGCATCGCGGTACTGTAAAGGCTGTGGATGGAGTGAGTCTCCGGATTCACAGGGGAGAGACCCTGGGACTTGTTGGTGAGAGCGGTTGCGGGAAGACGACTCTTGGACACCTCATCATGAGGCTTCAAGAACCCACAGAAGGTGAGATTTTTTTTGAGGGTAAAAGTATTCTTGGATATTCCGGCGAGAGGCTGAAAAGCTACCGCAGGGATGTGCAGTTGATATTCCAGGATCCATATTCATCCCTCAATCCGAGAAAGAGCGCCGGCGGAATTATTGGTGAACCGTACGTTATTCATGGACTGGCTGACAGAAATGAGAGGAAAAGAAAAGTAGCCGAATTAATGGAGGTGGTGGGACTGAGCAGGGAACAGTCAGATCGATATCCACACGAGTTTAGCGGTGGTCAGAGACAGCGTATAGGGATAGCGAGGGCTATCGCTCTCAGACCTAAGATTGTTGTTGCGGATGAACCGGTTTCGGCGCTGGATGTCTCCGTGCAGGCCCAGATCTTGAATTTATTGAAGGACCTGCAGAGAGACTTTGATTTAACCTATATTTTTATAAGTCATGATCTTAGTGTGGTGGAATATATGAGCGACAGAGTTGCCGTTATGTATCTTGGCAAGATAGTTGAGCTTGCCGGAAAGGAAGCATTTTATGAGGATCCTCTCCATCCCTATTCGAGGGCGCTGCTCTCCGCAGTGCCGGCGCCTGACCCGGTAAGGAAAAAGAAAAGGCTTGTTCTCAGCGGTGATATCCCAAGTCCGGTTAATCCTCCGTCAGGATGTTCTTTCCATCCCCGGTGTCTCCACAGGATGGACATTTGCGGTAAGATTGAGCCGAAGCTGACGGACCGAGGCGGAGAGCATTATGTTGCCTGCCACTTAGACGTCTTGAATCGTGGCACGCACCGAAAGAACGGGGCACAGCGCCCGGCGG
>JAUWQS010000245.1 GCA_030610915.1 Pseudomonadota bacterium
CCGATCCGAGTTTCGCCTTCTTTTCCCTGGCCTGCGAGGCCTTTTCGTCTAAATAGCGCATCGTATACACTCCTCATATCCGACCTTGCTGATGGTCCTGAAAATTTCGCCGGGATGGCTTGTGCAGGCCAACACGCCATCATAAAGAACCTGTCCCTTGTCGGCAGTTACGTAATCCAGGATGAAGCCGGTGTGCGTGATGATCAGACCCATTTTTGTTCGTTCTTTACGCCGTTGCTTTCCCGTCTTTTTGGCATCGATCTTGATGTCCCGTTCTAACAATTCGCAGATCGTGTTTCCTATGAGGGAAATATTTTCCAGGTCAACACCCGACTCCGGCTCATCAAAGAGCATCAGTTTCGGATCCTGCGCCATTAACTGCAGCAGTTCCGAGCGTTTGATCTCACCGCCGGAAAAGCCCTCATTAATGTCACGCTCTAAAAATTCGGCAAAGTTCATTTTTGTGGCCAGGTTCTCTACATCGATATCCCTCTTAGAGCAGATCTGAACCATCTGTTTTGTTTTCACTCCATGAATGGTGGGGGGTCTCTGGTAAGACATGCCGATGCCAAGATTTGCCCGCTCGTTAACAGGCATGTGGGTGATGTCTTCCCCGTCGAAGATAATCTTCCCCCCGGTAACCCTGTACTGGGGGTACCCCATAATGGTCATTAACAGTGATGTCTTCCCTGATCCATTCGGACCAAATAAGATATGGGTTTCTCCTTGATGAATTTCAAGATCGACGTGTTTCAAAATTTCTCTGTCGCCGAGCTTAACCTGCAAGTCATCGATTAATAACACTTTTCTCTCCTTCATGAATTTAGTAGAAGCAAATCAGCTTCCACGAACCCTTCCGAAATGCAAAGCCAGCGCCGCTGCCGCAACAAGAGCGCCCGTAGCAACCATAAGAACATCGACGGACAGGCCTCCGACAAAATCTCCCACGCCGCAGATGAGCACATATCCGATAACGAAGTTAATCATTCCCCATATAATATTCACCAGCGGGGACGATTCTCCCACGGCAGGAGGCGAAGCAAACGGGCTTTGAAATTTCTTTCCGGATATACCATTCACGAAATGAGGCACCCCATTAGCCAAAAAAAGACCGGCGCCAAAGTACGCCAGATAAATATACCATGCCATATGTCTTCCTCCTTTCAGTTAGTAACTACTCAGGTGTATAGACTGAAGGCTGAAGACTGTTAGGAAAAGCGGGAATACTGCACACTTTGAAGTCATGTTTGATGCAAAAAAATCTGTTGTTTCTCCGCCAAAGTACGGCATTCTTCCGACCCCTTCAGCCTAAATAGCTTCAGCCTGACTACGTGAGTAGTTACTTCAGTTAAATGTGATGCATTTGTAAAAAGTCTGTCATTCCCGCGTAGGCGGGAATCCAGAGAGGGCTAACCACTTGAAAAAACTGGATTCCCGTTTTCACGGGAATGACAAAATTGTGCATATTTTGACTTCCAAGTAACTTATGCGAAATCGCACTCAAAAAGTGACTCCGTCGGGCGAGACGCCCGACCTACTACAGGGGTGGAGGACAGGCGTCCCGCACCACACAGAGTAGGACAGGCGTCCCGCCTGTCTATAAAAATGAATGCAACCTGGCATTAAATTTAAGTTACTTCCAATTATAATGCTGACGTGTCGGCATAGCGGAGCTTTTTACGAGACTGTCAATGATTAAATGCGCCAATTACAGAAGAATGGTTCCTGCTAATCCTCGCGTAAAAAACCAAAAGTACTGCAATCCGGCGCACTTCCTCACATTTTTCAGCCTCGCCGGGTTTATCAGCCCTTGGACCATCGGCGGCAACATAAAGCTTTGGAGGTTTTGCCTTGCGGATCGCCTCAAACACCTGTTTTGTAGTATCCGGTCTATTAAATACGAGGAAGAGAACCGCTGTTTCCAGCGGATGCGGGGAAGTAAAGGTTTTTGATAAAATCTCTTGCACCTCAACCTCTATTTAGAATTTAATTCAGAACTCAACAATTTCTCAAAATATTCTATAGTCTTTGCCAGACCGTCTTTCAGTTTGGTCTTCGGTTCCCAACCCAGCTCCTGTTTTGCCAGGGTAATGTCAGGTTTCCTCTGTTTCGGGTCATCGCTGGGAAAGGGTTTGTGGATAATTTTTGACCGGCTGTTAATCATATCAATCACTTTTTCCGCCAGTTCCAGGATGGTGAATTCATCAGGATTGCCCATATTCACCGGCCCTGTAAAACCTTGTCTTGAGTTCATCATCCTGACGAACCCATCGATCAGGTCATCCACATAGCAGAAGCTGCGGGTCTGGCTGCCCTCGCCATAGACAGTAATATCTCCATTTTTTAACGCCTGAACAATGAAGTTGGAGACCACACGGCCATCATTTGGGTGCATATTGGGGCCGTATGTGTTGAAAATACGAACCACCTTGATATCCAGTTTGTGCTGGCGGTAGTAATCGAAAAACAGCGTCTCGGCGCAGCGTTTGCCTTCGTCATAGCAGGAGCGAATGCCAATAGGATTTACCCTGCCCCAATAGCTTTCCGGCTGGGGATGTACTTCCGGATCACCATACACTTCAGATGTCGATGCCTGTAAAATCTTTGCTTTAATCCTTTTTGCTAATCCTAACATATTGATCGCACCATGCACGCTTGTTTTGGTGGTTTGCACTGGATCAAACTGATAGTGAATCGGGCTTGCGGGACATGCCAGATTATAAATCTCATCCACTTCAACATAGAGCGGAAAACACACATCATGGCGGATAACCTCAAAATAGGGGTTATCCAGCAGGTGAAAAATGTTTTGTTTGGCCCCGGTATAGAAATTATCAACACAGATAACTTCATGACCGAGGTTGAGCAGTTTTTCGCAAAGATGAGAGCCTAAGAAACCGGCTCCGCCGGTGATTAGGGTTTTTTTCATACAACCAACCTCTTAACAAAATAAAATGGGTTTAATGCGTTTATCTTCAGTTTCAACGAAGGATAAATTTGTTTATCAAAAGTATCAGTAACTACTCAGGTGGATAGACTGAAAACTGAAGACTGTTAGGAAAAGCGGGAATACTGCACACTTTGAAGCCATGTTTGATGCAAAAAACTGCTGTTTCTCCGCCAAAGCGCCGCAATCGTGTAGAGTATACATGAATCCCGTGTAGCGGAGACCTTCAGGTCTCCATATATTCACGTAACACAGTATGACTGAAGCACATGGAAGGCTGAAGCCTTCCGCTATTCATTGAGCTGATACGAATTAATTTTAAATTCAAAACAACATTAATTACCATTCCAAATAAGATGAAATCGTAAAAAGTCCACGCAGTGTCATTCTGAGGAGCCCTTTGCCTATGTCATTCTGAGGAGCCCTTCGCCTATGTCATTCTGAGGAGCGAAGCGACGAAGAATCTGTGGCTCAGGATAAACTCCGCGACGAAGAATCTCAATGATATTAGATTCTTCGCTATCGCTCAGAATGACAAAAGAGTGTTTTTCAGACTTTTTACGAGTTCATCAAATAAAGTTCGATGAAAATTTTTCGTAAGCGTTCACGGGTTCAAAGGTTCAGGGTTCAGGGTTCTATTCTCGTTCCCGGACTGTATCTGGGATGCGAATTTACGAGAAAAGCGTCAGCTTCGTCAGGCCTAATCCAAAATCTGGAACCAAACGGGCAATTACTTGGGAAAAGGAGCATCTTTAACGAGGACTTCGGGCCTTCAATCCCTTCTTTGTCCTTAACCCTGAACGTTGAACCCTGAACCTGTGAACGGTTAC
>JAUWQS010000037.1 GCA_030610915.1 Pseudomonadota bacterium
GTCCAGGAGGCAAGGAGAAAAATCGAGAAGATGGGAAAGACCCTGGAGTGGCACATGATAGGACACCTTCAGTCCAACAAGGCCAGGTACGCCGTCAGGCTTTTCGATATGATTCATTCTGTTGACAGGTTGAACCTGGCCAGAGAGTTAGACAAAAGGTCCGGGGCAATGGGGCGCATAATCAGGATACTTATAGAGGTAAACGTAAGCGGGGAAGAGACAAAGGACGGAGTCGGAAGCGAGGATGCCATAAGCCTTGTAAGGGGGGTTTCTGCCCTTGAGAATCTTTCTATTCAAGGGCTTATGACCATGCCGCCCTGGTTTGATGATCCTGAAGAGGCAAGACCTTATTTTGTGTCCCTCAGGGAACTGAGAGACAGTATTATCGAAGAGAATATACCAAATATCGAGATGAGCGAACTTTCCATGGGAATGTCAGGTGACTATGAGGTGGCAGTTGAGGAAGGCTCCACGATAGTGAGGGTGGGAAGAGCTATTTTTGGAGAGAGGAAATACTGAAGGCTGTTAGCCCTTCGACAAGCTCAGGGTACGTCCCTCAAACCGTACCCTGAGCCTGTCGAAGGGGCACTTTCTACCTTCCCCCCTTGTAAATATACCTTTCAAAGAGTCTGTGAAATGGCGTCCAGTCTGTGTCATCGTTGTTTTTCTCTATAAACTCCTGAAATGCGCTCACCTTGGCGTCAAGGTCATCAGCAAAGTGGACAATCAGCGCCTCTAATGTCTTGGGCCGCTTTGGTGATCCATATTCAAGTATGCCATGGTGGCTTAATAAAATATGCCTCAGCTCCATGGCGAGTTGTTCAGGGAAATTTTCGATGTTGGCTATCTTTGCATCCATCGCCTCTACGCCTATCACGATATGCCCTATCAGTCTTCCCTTATCGGTATAATCAATCATCTTGTCAAAGGATAATTCATATATCTTTCCTATATCATGGAGAATACCGCCGGCAATAAGGATATCTCTGTTTACTCCCTTGTAATGGTCTGCGGCCATGTCGATCAGACGTGTTACCGAGAGAGTATGTTCTAAAAGACCGCCTATATAAGCATGATGGAGCCCCTTGGCTGCAGGAGCTTTCTTGAATCGACCTGCTATATCTTCATCCTCAAAAAATTCATACAACAACTCTTTCAGGCAGGGAGTATCGACCTTCTTGACAAACTCCATCAGGTCTTTAAACATTCCGTCAATGTCTGAGGCGGAGGCAGGCAGAAAGTCACGAGGGTCTATCTCGGCATCCACGATCTTTCTTACTTCCGAGATCGAGAGTTGAAGCTGGTCTCTATAACTTACCGCCCTGGACCGGATGCGAATAAAATCCCCTTTATTGAAGACCCTGCTTAATTCGGCGGCGTTGTTCCATATCCTCCCTTCTATCTCTCCCGTTCTGTCTTTGAGGCGGATATTAAGGTAAAGAGAGCCTTTCTGGGATGTGGCCATGTTTTTCTCAGCAACGAGGAATATGTCGCCGACAATGTCTCCCGCACATATGTCTTCAATAAAGACACTCTTCATCTCGAAATAGCTTCCTTTGACGCTTGTTTCCCTCATTGCTCTTTCCTTTCTCTCAGCACACGGTGATCGCCCACCCTTATGGTAAGCCGTGTCCTGTCAAAATATTCCATAAGGGGTATGATAAATTTTCGGGAGAGTCCCGTCATATCTTTGAAGCTTGCCGGTGTGGACTTTCCATCCTTCTGAAGTAGATTTCTATAATCTTCCCCGAGTTTGCTCAGTATGTCTTTGTGAAAGCACATGCCTTCGCTTACTTTTATAAGCGCCCCTTCGTTTAACATAACTTTCATAACCGTTTCGATCTGATCTCCTCCCTCCTTGAATCTTGCCGGCAACTCTTTTGTTGACGGTGGTGTAAGCCCTGTTTCCAGATAAATTTTTTCTGTCTCTTCCCTCAGCCCCATGAGTTTTCCGTCGAGATTAACAGCGTGATCCGCAATCCTGACATTTTTCTTATCCGTCACTATTTTTCCCGTTTTCTCAAGGTCGGAAATCGCCATGTTGAAAAGCCCCGAGTCGATAAACCGTCCCACCTCCGTCCGCAGCTCTTCCTTGAGAAGTCCCTCCTGAAGGGGAAATTTTTTGTGGTAAGCTTTTATTTCTGAGAGGATTTTCCCCTGGAGTCCTTTGTACGCAGTGGAGGAAACAATGCTGACAACATTTCTGTTCAGCATTATTACCTGTCTTTTTGAAGACATCTCCTTGAGAATCCTGTCAAGCCTGTTCGGGTTGATACCCGTTCTTACTACAAGCTCCGGAGGTGTGATCCCGTTAAGATCGACACGATCGATGATTATGCCCGTTCTTTCCGGATCGGCGCCGTCTTGCAGCAGGTTGAAATCCGATTTTGTCCTGTCGGAATGTCTTTTATGTTTGCAGGCAAGAGGGTCTAAAATTTTGCCGCCTCCTATTGTAGTGACCGGGGAATAACTCCTGATGACAAATCTGTCCCCGGCTACGGCAGTCGTGGGAGTTCCAAGAAAGACCTGGGCATAACCCTCCTCTTCCGGTTCCATTTCATCTCTTCCGATGAGAAGGAGCCTCGAGATTATTTCACTGGTTCCCGAGTGAAACCTGACAAGCGTCCTGTTCTTTAATTTTCTGCCGGTACAGGAAAGATATTTGAGGGATACATCGAATCGCGATGACGGTACGAGGGCGCCGGTATGAGCGAGAATGTCACCTCTTTGTATACGCGTTTTTTCGATTCCCTGAAGATTTATGGCTGTTCTCTGTCCGGTCTCGGCCTTTGCCACCGCTTCATTATGGACCTGGATTCCCCTGACCTTTGCCGTAATCCGCCGTCCCGGCATTATCTCAACAGCGTCACCCACTTTTACCTCCCCCGACATCAGGGTTCCGGTTACCACCGTTCCAAATCCCTTCATGGTGAACACCCTGTCAACCGGAAGCCTGAAGATTCCTGTGTCACGACGTTCGGGAATTCCGGATGCGACTTTATCTAAGATCGAAAGAAATTCAGGAAGACCTTCACCTGTGACCGACGAAAGGGGAACGACAGGGGATTCCTCCATAAATGTGCCTTTTAAGAAATCCTCTATGTCATCTTTGACAAGATCGAGCCATTCCTCATCGACGAGGTCGATCTTGGTGAGAGCAACTATGCCCTTCTTGATGTCTAAAAGCGAGCATATATCGAGATGCTCTCTTGTCTGAGTCATCACACCCTCGTCCGCTGCTATGACAAGGACAACCATATCTATTCCACCGGCTCCCGCGACCATGTTTTTTACGAACTTTTCATGACCTGGAACGTCCACTATCCCGAGCCTCCGGCCACTTTTAAGCGCAAGTGAAGCAAAGCCAAGCTCAATGGTTATTCCCCGCTCTTTTTCTTCCTTCAGTCTGTCCGTATCCACGCCGGTGAGAGCCTTGATCAGGGCAGTCTTTCCATGGTCGATATGTCCGGCTGTGCCCATGATTATGTGCTGCATGAGCCTTAAATAACAAAATCCCTGAATTTGCACAACGAGAAAAAACAGGCGTTCACCGCAGAGGCGTAGAGAACGCAGAGAAAATATTGAGGAGGTTCAACTGTTCACGGTTAACCGTTTTTTAGCCACTGAACTGTAAACCTTAGTTACTCACGGACAAACGAGTTTGTCCATGCCACCCGCTCGCTTTGAGCTGTTTTGTCGTTTCTGCGTTCTCTGTGCCTCTGCGGTAAAATGCAGATCGAAAAGTGTTGTCAATAATCTGCCGTCGTGATAAGTTAATAAGATTATGAGGTTCATTAATGAGAATAAATTTTATATAGCGATCATCTGCATCATCATCCCCTTTGTTCTTTATGCGATTATTTCAGATTATGCGGAAAGACCTGTGGACAGTCAGGGTATTCCCGCGACGATAGAAATCCCCAGAGGAACCGGCTTTTCCAGGATAACCGTGATTCTTGAGGAAGCAGGATTAATAAGACACAAGAGATTATTTTATCTGCTGGCAAAGTTGAAAGATGCTCCAACCAATATCAGGGCGGGAGAATATGAGATGAACAGTTCCATGTCCCCGACTGATATCATCAACAAACTGTTAAAGGGCAGTATTAAAGGATACAGGGTACCCATACCTGAGGGCTTTAATATACGCCAGATAGCCGCCCGGCTGGCCTCATCAGATCTCGTCAATGAAGAAAAGTTCATTAAAGCAGCATCAGATCCACAGTTTGTCACATCACTCGGGATACAGGGAAACAGCGTTGAGGGTTTTTTATTTCCAGATACTTACATATTTGACCGGTCGATGGATGAAAAGGGACTCATAAAGGTGATGGTCAACCGGTTCAGGCATGTGGTGACGCCGGATATGTCAAAAAGGGCGGCGGAACTCGGTCTTACGACTGAGGAATTTGTCACACTCGCATCTATGACTGAGAAGGAAGGTGGACCAAAAGAAGAAAAAGCATTGATATCCGCCGTTTTCTACAACAGGCTTAAAGAGGGAATGAGACTGCAGAGCGATCCCACTGCTATTTACGGGATTAAGGATTTTGATGGTAATATAACAAAGAAGCACTTGAGGAGTAAAACACCCTATAATACATACCGGATATGGGGGCTGCCGCCTGGGCCAATCACAAATCCCGGCCAGGATTCCTTATTGGCCGCCCTTTATCCTGCCGATGTTCCCTATCTTTACTTCGTATCCAAAAATAATGGATCCCACCACTTTTCAACCAACCTTGTTTCTCACAATAAAGCGGTCTTGAGATACCAGATTAAAAGAAAAAAAATGTAATTTTTTTTGGCATCCTTCATTTAGTAGTTTACACTTTCGGAAGGCAGCTAAGTTAGCTATGGTCAGTTCAATTGGTTCAATTGGTTGGATTTGTTAGCTAATTGAACCAATAAAACTAATCAAACTTATTAAACTGTAGAAAGTGTAAACTCCGTTTACATTATTATGAAATATGTCAAATTCCTCTTGACAAACCCCATATCCCACTTTATAGTTCCATTATAGTGGAGTAAAGTGGGTGATTGTGGGGGGGCTTATTGGATGTCCGTATTCCGTGGAGAATATCACCATACAATAGATGGGAAGGGGAGGATTATTTTTCCCGCCAGACTGCGTGAGGTCTTCGCTGAAAAATACGACAACAAGTTGATTGTTACAAAGTGGGACGGTTATCTGATGGTCTTTCCGTATGACGAATGGAGGATATTAGAGGAAAAGGTTGGTCACCAGTCTATTTTGAGAAGGGAAGTAAGGGCGTTTCAGCGCTTTTTCATGGCGGGCGCCGTTGACTGCACATTTGACAGTCAGGGGAGGGTTCTTATCCCGCCAACGCTTCGGGAGTTTGCAAACCTTGAAAAAGATGTCATCCTTGCAGGCATGATTAAAGTTGTCGAGATATGGAGTAAGGAGAGGTGGGAGGATGACATGAACAAAACGTCCGGCAATATTGACATCTTCAGTGATTATATGGCCGATCTGGGAATATAGGGGTCAGACCTTGACTATTGACTAACCAACAATAGTCGAGGGGTGACCCGTATAGTCACCGGTTAGTCAATAGTCGAGGTCTGACCCCATGTTTCCAATATTTCACACGCCTGCAATGTTAAATGAGGTCGTTGATTCTCTTGATTGCAGGCCGGGATGTATCTATCTCGATGGAACTGTAGGGGGCGGCGGGCATGCTTATCAAATACTTGCGAAAACGGTTCCCGATGGAATGCTTATAGGTATTGATGCTGATGACGATGCGCTTGCGGAATCGCGATGTATCCTGAAGCCGTTTGGGAGCAGGAAGATTCTTGTCAAGGGAAACTTTGCGGATATAGGTGAGATATTAACAGAACTCAATATAAAAAAAGTTGACGGGATACTGCTTGATCTGGGTGTTTCCTCACACCAGCTTGAAACGGCAGAGCGCGGTTTCAGCTTCTCTTTAGATGGCCGTCTCGATATGCGGATGGATCGTAGCCGCGGCCCCAGCGCTTACGATCTTGTAAACACATCTTCAGATAATGAGTTGGAAAGGATAATGAGAGAATATGGTGAAGAGGCAAGGGCCGGAAGGATTGTTAGAGCTATCTCCGCAAGAAGAAAGATATCTCCAATAAAAACAACGGTAGAGCTTGCCGCGATCGTAGCCCGGGCGCTGCCCGCACAGCTTGCGAGGAAAAGAATCCACCCAGCGACAAAGACCTTCCAGGCCCTGAGAATCGCAGTTAATGATGAACTTTCAAATCTCCATAAGGTGATAAATTGCGGCATTGATGTCCTGAATAAAGGGGGAAGATTTTCCATAATCTCATTTCATTCCCTGGAGGATAGAATTGTAAAAAACTTATTCCGTTCATGGGAGAGGGGTTGCATTTGTCCTCCCGACTTTCCCGTTTGCGTATGTAATAGAAGCCCCAGATTGAAGGTTTTGACGAGAAGACCGATTACACCTGAGAAGATCGAGTTTGAGGCCAATCCGAGGATAAGGGGTGCCAAGCTCAGGACAGCCATGAGAGTCTGAGGTAAATGCCGGTGGCGAAGACATCCAGATATAGTAAAAAAAAAGATGACCGGAGATTGAAGATTCCCACAATGGTCATCGTCAGCCTGGTTCTCATGGCGACCATTCTCGGCTATGTCTGGTCGCATATACATTTTACGGAGCTAAATTATCTGATAGCGCAGGAGATGAGCATAAGGGACAGCCTCGCGGAGGAAAACAAAAGGTTAAAAGTTGAATATGCCACCCTGAAATCATCCGGGCGTATCGAGGCAATTGCCAGGGATAAATTGGGAATGTACTATCCTGAAAGGGCCCAGGTTACATTTTTGAAATGATTGAAAAACCAGGAAAATGGCTGCGATTCAGGACAATAACCCTTATGGTTTTTTTCCTGGTATTCTTTATTGCCCTGATATCAAGGACATTCCAGCTCCAGATTCTTTACGGGAAAACTCTCAGGGCGCAGGCGGACAGGCAGCATACAAGGATCCTGCGGCATCAGCCTGAGAGAGGTCTCATACTTGACCGGAATGGTGAAAAACTTGCGGCAAGTGTAATGGTGGACTCTGTCTGTGCGAATCCCCTGAAAATAAATAATCCCCGGGAGGTTTCATCGAGACTTTCATCTGTGCTGAACACAGACAGAAGACCCATCCTGAAAAAACTCTCAAAATCCAGCAGTTTTTGCTGGCTGACAAGAAGGGTATCTCCAGCATGCGCCGATGACGTAACCGCCCTGAATATCGATGGAGTTTATTTGACAAAGGAATTGAAGCGATTTTATCCCAACAGTGAACTTGCAGGTCAGCTTCTCGGTTTTACGGGCATCGACTCCACTGGACTCGAAGGACTGGAACTGAAATATGACAGTTATTTGAGAGGAAAGCCGGAAAAGTGTTTATGGGGAAAGGATGCAAAGGGGAAGAGAATCTTCCTGCAGGGAAGTTCAGACGCAGAAAAGCGGGATGACAACTACAGCCTGATTCTCACCATAGATGGCAGGATTCAGTATCTAATTGAATCGCAACTGCGCAACGCTGTCAGGGAAACGGGCGCGAAAGGGGGAATTGCCGTTGTTATGGATCCCAAAAAGGGTGAGATACTGGCAATGGCGAACGTCCCCGGCTTTAATCCCAATACCTTTTTCAGATATTCCCCCACTGTCTGGAGAAACAAGGTGGTTACTGATTGTTTTGATCCCGGTTCAACATTCAAACCATTTCTGGCAGCGGGGGCGCTTGAGGAAGGCACGGTAAAAGAGGGTGACAGGTTTTATTGTGAGGATGGCGCTTATCGGGTAGGAGATAAAACAATACGTGACATAAAGAAACATAAGGAACTTTCCCTTCAGGAAATTATCAAATATTCAAGCAATATTGGTGCTGTCAAGGTGGTGGAAGTGTTAGGCAGGGAGAAGTTTTATCAATATATCAGGAAATTCGGATTCGGCTCCAAAACGGGGATAGGCCTACCTGGTGAATCTTCCGGAATTCTCAGGGCGCCGCAAAACTGGACGAAGGTTGACACGGCGACAATAGCCTTTGGCCAGGGGGTTTCCGTTACGGCAATACAGTTAATAACGGCGCTTAGCGCCATAGCAAATGACGGAGTTTTAATGAAACCCTGTGTTGTGCGTGGGTTGATTGATCACAAGGGACGTGTTGTCAAAGAGTTTACACCAACAGTTGTGAGGAGGGTGATCTCTCCCTCTACCGCCGGGAAGCTTGTGTCTATCCTCACAAGTGTTGTGGAGGAGGAAGGTGGGACCGGGAGTAATGCCCGGATCGCAAATGTGGGTGTGGCAGGAAAGTCCGGGACATCTCAAAAGTTCGACTTCGCAGAGGGCAGATACTCTCACGATAAGGTAAGGGCCTCCTTCATGGGGTTCTTTCCGGCCGGGGATCCTCATTTTGCCATCCTCGTGGTGCTGGATGAACCTGAAAAACACAGGTGGGGAGGGGTGGCGGCGGCGCCTGTCTTCAAAAATATTGCGGAGCAGATATTGTATGGGGGCAGCTCCTCACATTTGACAAAATGCGCCTATGAAGCCGATTCCGGCCGGATGAGAGACTATGTTGTCAAGCGTGCAGACCTGACAATAACAGAGACATCAGATGAATCGATCATGCCGGACTTTAGAGATATGTCCATGAGGAATGTGCTGAAGCTGTCGCAGGAGCGGGGAGTTGATTTGAAGATTGTTGGGAGTGGCTGGGCAGAGAGGCAGAGACCGTCCGCCGGCACTCCGTTGAAAAATCATCAATCCTGCACGGTTTTCTTCAGCGACGGCTCTTAAAAAGTTTCGAGTTTAAAGTTAAACCCGAAACCCGAAACCCGAAACCCGATTTGAAATTATCTCACTTAATAAAAGGGCTCAATAGCCTTCAGATATCAGGGGACACTTCAGGTGAGGTCTCATCCATTTGCTATGATTCCAGAAGATGCGGGGAGGGTTCTCTTTTTGTTGCCATACCCGGGCTGAGATTTGATGGCCACGACTATATCTCTGATGCGGTGGAGAAGGGAGCTAAGTATATCGTACACGAAAAAGATATGCCTGCGGGGTCGGATATTACAATGATCAAGGTTGGAAATAGCCGGCGCGCTCTCGGCATACTGGGAAAGATTTTTTTTCGGAATCCTTCTGCCGACTTATGCGTAACCGGCATCACAGGCACAAATGGAAAGACAACAGTAAGCTATCTCTTAGAATCTATTTTCAAGGCGGCGGGATTTCCTGTCGGGGTTATAGGAACGGTGAATTACAGGTTCGATGGAAGGGAGTTTCCCGCTCCCGTCACAACGCCTGAGTCCCTTGATTTGCAAGAAATGCTCAGGAAGATGGTCGATTCAGGGATAACACATGCAGTTATCGAAGTATCTTCTCATTCACTCGATCTGAAAAGGGTGGCCGACTGTGAGTTTGATCGGAGGATATTTACAAACCTTTCTCAGGATCATCTTGATTATCATCATACTATGGAAAGATACTTTTTGACAAAGAAGGTATTCTTTGAGGAGGCGACGGGCACAGGCGGTAAAATGATCATAAACGGGGATGATCCGTGGGGACAGAGGCTTTTTGAGGAAACCGGTAAAAAGGCGCTGACCTTCGGTATCGAAAATGAATGTGATATTTCGGTTGAAAATTTTTATCTTACACCAGAGGGGATCAAAGGAGAAATAAAGACGCATAATGGCAATTTTACCATCAACTCACCGATAATCGGGAGGTTCAACCTGTATAATATCCTGACTGCCGCGGCAGCGGCATTTTCTCTTCAGATTCCGGAGGATCGCATCCAGGCTGGCATCGAAAATCTAAAGAAGATACCGGGACGTCTGGAAAAGGTGAGCGAACCCGGGCAGCCGGCGGTCTTTATAGACTATGCTCACACGGAAGACGCCCTGAAGAAGGCGCTTTTGACCCTGTCCGCATTCAAGAAAGGAAGGATTATCACGGTCTTTGGGTGCGGTGGCGACAGGGATCGCGGTAAAAGACCTCTCATGGGAAAGATCGCCACGACGCTTAGCGACCTTACCCTAATTACTTCCGATAATCCGAGAGA
>JAUWQS010000040.1 GCA_030610915.1 Pseudomonadota bacterium
CTTCATGCCTTTGTACTGTCAACTCGTAAATTCGTTTCATCTCTCCCAAATTTCTAATTTCCAATTTCAAGCCGTGAATGGCTAAGATTCACAATCACTTTTACATACCGGAGTTTGCCCCTATTTATTGAGCTATTACTAAATATTACTTTTACCATATCACATAAGCGTCCTATACCAAAACGAAAATATATATGCTATACTTCATAATCTAATCCGGACAAGCCGGAACCAGGAAATGGTTCACGTTTCACGTTTTTTAGCCACTGAACCGTGAACCTGAATAGTCAAAAGAGGTAAAGCGAAATTGACGGCGCCAAGAATCTATTTTCCTCAAAAAATGCAGGATGGTGACAGGGTAAAATCAGGAAGTGAAAACCTGCGCTATATAAAGACAGTTCTCCGGCTCAAAAGGGGAGACACTTTAATACTCTTTGACGGGATGGGTTCCGAATATGAGGCAATTGTCAGAGATTTTACCACTCAGGACATAATCTTAGAAATCACAAAAAAGAAGGAGACTCAAGTTGATCACTCAATAAGAATCACTCTGGCTCAGGCGCTTCCGAAAGGGAATAAGATGGATTTTATTATCAGGAAGGCCTCTGAACTCGGAGTGAGCAGGATAATTCCTTTCATATCCTCAAGATCGATACCCAGACCATCCGGTGATAGAATCCGTCTTAAGACATCAAGATGGAAAAAGATAGCCATTGAGGCATCCAGAAAGTGCGGGAGAGGAAACATCCCGGAAATTACAGATATAGTCACCTGTAATGAGGTTCTGCAATGGCCGGAAGATAAGTTTCTGAAAATAATCTTTTGGGAAGAGGAGTCCAACACGGGAATAAAAGAGATATTACGTGATAAAAAGTATGAAGGGACAACCGATTTTTTCTTAATAGTCGGTCCCGAGGGCGGATTTTCAAGGGAGGAGGTTGAAATGGCCTCCCGGGCTGGTTTCCTGTCGGCAAGTCTTGGCGGATTGGTTCTGATGGTTGAAACAGCCGTCCTTGTCATACTTTCTATACTTCAATACGAGAAGGGGAACTTTGGCGTCACGGCTAAAAAGGAATAGGATAGCCGTTCACGGCTTGAGACTTGAAATTGGAAATTAGAAATTTAGGTAGTACCCACAAAGCAGTGCAGATGTGGGAATACTGCACAAAATGAACATCGAACAATGAGAAATGCAAATACTAAAATAAGAAATGCAGGGTGTTTTTTCATTTTTAAATTTAATATTTACATTAATAAGTTTGCAGGATGGATTACGCGAAGCGAAGCTATCGAAAGCTCTTTGTGGCTGCGCCAACACAACAAAGAACGATTGGGAAAGATGAAACGAGTTGACAGTACCAGAGTATGAATGCCAAATTTCCAATTTCTAATTTCAACAATTTTTAATTTTACTCGACTTTATTGAAAAGTTACCATGTTTGAAAGTGATAATGCTGGATTCTGGCAAAGGGGAGTAGCGTTCTTAATAGATAAAACAATACTCTTTTTCACATCTGTGGCGCTTTTTTTGACAGGTATACTCGGTTTGACTCTGGGCCTTAACTCCCCGCCCTGTGAGTTATATACAAGACTTGCGACCGGTTTCTTAATCGCCTGCTATATGGCAACTACAGTAATAGATGTCCTGTACTTCACATATTTTCATGGCACAACCGGCCAGACCATAGGAAAGAAAATACTCGGCATCAAAGTGGTGCAATCAACAGGGAGACCAATGACCCTTGGAATAGCATTCCTGAGATGGGTCGGATATATTGTTTCCGGATTGGTTTTCTGTCTCGGCTACATCTGGATCGCTTTTGACGAAAGAAAACAGGGATGGCACGATAAAATTGCAAGTACCTGTGTAATCAAAATAAAACCGTGACTACTCACGTAGTCAGGCTGAAGCTGTTTAGACTGAAGGCTGAAGGGGTCAGAAGTGCACGATTGCCGCACTTTGGTGGAAACAACTGATTCTTGCACCAAACATGGCTTCAAGGTGTGCGGTTCGACTGAGCTCGCCGAAGGGAGTACTCCTGCTTTTCCTAACAGTCTTCAGCCTTCAGTCTATCCACCTGAGTAGTTACGTAAACCCCTGTTCAAAAATGCTTGACAAAATTGACGAGATTAGATAAAAGCTACACAATTACTCAGGTTAATCTATATGGGTCGGTAGCTCAGTCGGTAGAGCACGGGACTGAAAATCCCGGTGTCGGCAGTTCAATTCTGCCCTGACCCACCATAAGAATAGTGGTCAGTGGTCAGTGGTCAGTGGTCAGTGGTCAGAGGAGTTGACCACCGGACCACTAACCACTGACCACTGAATAACAGTATTGCCACCGATGCCAAGTCGCTCCCTGACGTTCTGCAGTATCCGTCCCGTTGCTTCGCCGGCGCCGCTATTTATGAGTACGTCGGCATTGCTGTCACAGGAGGTGGGACTTATGTTTATGATAACCAGTTTAGCTCCTGAATTCTTGGCATATATGGGCATATAGGCTGCGGGATAAACGACAAGAGAAGAGCCGATGACGATCAAAAGGTCGCAGTTGGTGGAATAGCTGGCGGCATCGGTTAATGCTTTCTGTGGCAGCGCTTCACCGAAGAAAACAACATCCGGCTTCAAGATGCCTTGACAGTTCTCACAATCTGGAACCTCTTCCTCTTTAAGGCGTTGTATCACCTCTTCCGGCGGGTAGCTTTTATTGCAGCTCAGGCATATCACCCGTCTCATATTGCCATGTAATTCAATCACCTTCTCCGCAGAATTTCCCGCCTTCTGGTGGAGGTTGTCTATGTTCTGGGTAATGACACAGTCTAACTTGCCAAGCTTTTCCAGTTCTGCGACAGCTAAGTGGGATTGATTTGGCTGCGCATCCGCTATAAGGCCACCGCCGATCAGAAGTTGCCACATCTTTTTCCTTGTTTCCGAACTACGTAAAAATTTCTGGATGGTAAAATCATCAGGATCAAATTGACTCCAGATTCCTCCGGGGCTGCGAAAGTCGGGGATTCCTGATTCGGTGCTCACACCGGCTCCCGTAAATACCACTATCTTTTCAGAGTCTATGATCATATCGGCCACAGCGCTGATCTGTACATTCAGGTCTTCACTTTTCATCGTATCTTTTCCCTCCAATCTACCTACCACTACACAAAATGCAGCGGCGAGTCAAGCCAGGTTCCGGCATTTACTGTGATTGTGTTTGCTTTTAATCCGGCAAAACCTCTTGACCGGTTAACTAATATTGGTGTATTCGTAAAAAGCTCCACTATACTGACACGTCGGCATTATAATGGAAAGTAACTTAAATTTGGTTGCATTCATTTCCTTATAGACAGGCGAGGACGCCTGTCCTGCTATCCCCTGGCTGGGTGCGAGGACGCTTGTTCTACCCCCGTAGTAGGTCGGGCGTCTCGCCCGACGGAGTAACTTTTTGAGTGCTATTTCGAGGATTTTGCGATTGAGGATCGGCTAAAGATGGCCTGAAGATGAGATGCATAAATGTGATACTTATTTCCTGACAGACCTTAAGTTACCTGGAAGTCAGATTTGCTCGCTCAGCGGGCATTTTTTGGGAAAGCGCTCGTAAAAAACTTAGTGATAGGACAAGGAGGCTCTAATGTCGATGAAGATAGCAATTTTAACGGGCGGAGGAGACTGTCCCGGTCTCAATGGGGCAATCAAGTGGGTGACGAAGACAGCCCTCGATCCCAACTTTGTCGGGAAGCGTTCTGCCGACTTTGAAGTTATCGGTATTATGAATGGATGGAAAGGACTTACAGAGATAAATCCCGGTGACCCCAAGAGCCGTGCCGAGCATCTCATGCCCCTGGATGAGGCGGTTGTCAGGACGTGGGATCGTTATGGTGGAACTAACCTGGGAACATCGCGCACAAACCCCTTTGACCCCAAAAACGATCGATCGGAAAAGCTGATCGAAAATATTAAAAACCTTGGGATTGATGTCATTGTGGCAATTGGCGGAGAGGATACCCTGGGAGTTGCGCACAAGCTGCACATGCGGGGTATTAAGGTGATTGGAATCCCTAAAACGATTGACAATGATCTGTTAAGGACAGATTATTCCCTGGGTTTTGATACTGCTGTGAATGTTATTGTGGAGGAGATTGACCGGTTGCGCACCACTGCAGGTTCTCATGGGCGCATATTTGTTGTGGAGACGATGGGACGTCAGGCAGGATGGCTTGCTCTTCATGGAGGTGAATGCAGCGGCGCTTATATAATCCTGCTTCCCGAGTATCCTTTCACGATGGATCGTGTATGCCGGCTTCTCCGTGAGCGGGAGGGCAGGGAGATACGGTATAGCATTATTGTTGTGGCTGAAGGGGCAAGACCGGAAGGAATGCCGGAGTTTCACAAGGATGGGAGAGTCGATGCCTTTGGACACCGGCCCCTTGGAGGAATTGCCAGATATGTGGCGGAAGAGATAGAAAAAGAGACAGGTTTTGAGTCCCGTTACGTTATCTTAAGCCATCTGCAGAGGGGTGGCACACCATCGGCCCACGATCGGCTCATGGCCAGATGGTTTGGCATTTCAGCGGTAGATATGATCATCAACGAGGATTTTGGACGCATGGTGAGCGTCCTGCAGCGAAAAATTATATCAGTGCCTCTCAAGGAAATTACAGACAAACTGAAACTCGTTGACGTGGATAAGTATTATGACACCGAAAGATATAACGGGCGGAGGAATATCCTGTAGTTTTATTCTGGCGTCCCCACGGGGAGTCGAACCCCGGCTGCCGGCGTGAAAAGCCGGTGTCCTAGGCCACTAGACGATGGGGACGCAACAAACTGCCGAAAGATTGCCTCCTAAGAGTAGTCGCTTATATATTGTTGTACGTTAGGATGTCAAGCAACAAATTACAGAAAAAGGCTGGAGGAAATAATGGCAACCCCTTTTATCGCCGGAAATTGGAAAATGTATAAGACAGTCAGGGAAGCGGTTGATTTTGTTCGTCAACTAGGGAAGGAGTTCTCAAAACCTGTGGATAGAGATATAGTCATCGCTCCACCATTTACATCGCTTTACCCTGTTGCAGAAGCATTAAAAGGCTCTATGATTCACCTTTGCGCACAGAATCTTCACTGGAAGGAAGAGGGGGCGTATACAGGTGAAATATCCGCCGGAATGCTGGTTGATGTGGGGTGTAAGTATGTCATAATAGGTCACTCGGAGCGTCGCAAATTTTTTAATGAGGATGGTCTCAAGATAAATCGCAAGATTAAAACGGCGTTGAAGTTCGATTTAAAACCGATATTCTGTATCGGGGAAAATTTAGGTGAGCGTGAATCGGGCCGGACATCTATCGTTGTCAAAAAACAAATTGAGGAGGGGTTGATTAATCTATCTTCTAATGATATAGAGGGAGTGATTATTGCTTACGAACCGGTTTGGGCTATCGGCACAGGCAAGACAGCAGCGCCTGATCAGGCTGAAGAAGCACACTGTTTTATACGAAATGTGATAGCACAGAGCTATGGAGAAGATATCGCCGGCAAGATAGTGATACTCTACGGGGGAAGCGTTAATCCGGGAAACATAGGCAACCTTATGGAGCAACCTGATATAGGCGGCGCCCTTGTCGGAGGGGCAAGTTTGGATGTCGAAACATTCATCAAGATTGTAAGATTTTAAGGAGAGGAGATCATAAATTGCGTATCTTTGTATTGGCGCTGCATATAGTCATGTGTATATCATTGGTCCTCACTGTGCTCCTTCAGGCAGGAAGGGGCGCAAACATGGGGGCGGTATTTGGCAGTGGGTCAAGTCAAACTATTTTCGGAAGTAGCGGTCCCGGAACATTCTTAGGGAAAGCTACGACTGTTATTGCCACACTTTTTATGTTGACCTCCCTCTGGCTTGCATATTCCGCAACTCACAAGGGTTCAATTATGGAGGAATCCATCCGGCCGGCGATTGAGCGGACGGTTCCAGTGGATCAAGGTGGGAAGGAAAACATTCCTCAAGATTCAAAGCGATCTACCGAAACGACAGAAAATGAGAGTCGCCAGGGAATTAAATGATACCACCGTATAATATAAGGATTTAGCGCCCTTCGGGCGGGATTTTTTGACAGGATTAACTGGATATAGATGATTACTTTACTTTTTTAATGTCCTGATCATCTTGTATGTCCTGTCAAAAATGGGAATTTCTATAATATGAACATATTGTGTGCCGAAGTGGTGGAATATGGTAGACACGCTATCTTGAGGGGGTAGTGGGTTATGCCCGTCCGGGTTCAAGTCCCGGCTTCGGCACCATCTTAAAAAAATGAGGGGCTTTTTACGAAGCCGTCAACAATACATATAGGGTAAGGTCGAATCAGGCAAAACAAAAAGGGTCACGATTTTTTCGTAACCCCTTTTGTTATTATTCTGGTAGTCCCAGGGAGAATTGAACTCCCGTTTTCGGCGTGAGAGGCCGGCGTCCTAACCCCTAGACGATGGGACCACGGCTGAGGGGACCAGGATTCGATCATAGGTAGCAGATTTCAGAGACATGAGCCCTATCGTTATCCTACCGATAGACGATCCCCCCCCATAAGTTTAAGCTGTGACTTCTATGCGATAATATTCCAAAAGTCAAGATTAAATTAAAGCCTTGGTCCGTTTTGACAGAAGTTTTCCCTCTGTATCTTCGGTTGCGGTGGGTTGAGTAAAAAAAGCTTGACAAGTGTCAAAAGCTGTGATTTAAGCATCGCAGATTGGACGACAACGGTGTGGTGAGGTTGTTTAGGTGAGGATAGATAGAAAAGACAGATATCAGGATCTATTTTCAGAGAAGAGCACAGTTATTGCGTGCGGTGGGATCAGATAGGTTTAAGCGGGCATATGTTATATTTGCCCGTTTTTTTTTGTCTTAATTCGCTTTTTGCAAATCAATCGATGATGTGAGGTAGTTTGCCATGATAAGTATTGATCAGACGCTTTTGATTCAGGCGGTTAATTTTCTTGTCCTGATTTTTGTGTTGAATATGCTCCTCTACAAGCCGATCCTGGGAATAATAGACAGGAGAAACCGGCGCATTGTAGAATCGGATGAAAAGGTAAAGGAACTTAATAAAAGTGTTGAACAAAAGATGGCTGAATATGAAGAGAAACTTCGTCAGGCGAAATTGGAAGCCATGGATCAGAAAATGAAGATAGAGCAGGAAGGATCTGGAAAAGGGGAAAAATTGATCGAGCAGGCAAAGAGTGAAGTTTCGCAAATGGTTGAAGGGCTTCATGTAAAGATGGGTAAGGAAATTGACGAAGTGAGAGGTATCTTGAAAGGTCGGTCTCAGAGAATATCCGGTGAGATTGCAGAAAAGGTGCTGGGAAGGAGTGTTCAATGAAGGTACTGTCTAATTGGAAGAATTTTTTATCTAAACGATCTTTCCTATACTCTGTGCTGACCGCTTCTCTGATCGTGGGTCTGGTTTCTGCGGTGACATATGCTTCAGGAGAAGGCGGTGAAGTGCATGAGCATGGCGGGCAGATGGTTAATCTTGGCTGGAGGATCTTTAATTTTGTTGTCCTTATCGGGGTCCTTTACTGGCTCCTTCGAGATAAGATCAAAGAGTTTTTCGCTGGGAGGCAGGCAGATATTAAGACCTCTCTCGAAGAGGCAGCGGCGGCGAAGAAAGAGGCGGAAAATAAATTCAGGGAATACTCTGCCAGGCTGGATAAGGCTGCAGGGGAGATCGCTGAAATTTCTGAGATGATAACAAAACAGGGATTGGTAGAGAAGGAAAAGATTATTGAAAACGCCAGGATAACTTCCGAGAAAATGAAAAAGGATGCCGAGGCCAGAATGGAGCAGGATCTCAAGAAGGCAAGAGGTCAATTGAGGGCTGAGGCGGTTGAACTTTCTGTACAGATGGCTGAGGAAATTCTGAGAAAGAATATAGGAAAAGATGATCACGAAAATATGGTCAAAGATTATTTAAAGAATATTAACTCTCAAATTTCACTTTGAACGGTGTGTACCTGTAATTTCAGACATCGTCAAGTGATCGAGCAGTCAAGTAGTTGGTATTATTCAAGTAGGTAGCCTTTACCCGAAAATTGGACAGTCGATTACGAAGGCTGAAGGGTTTTTCCTAATAGCCTTCAGCCTAAACAACCTAGTGAAATTGTTTGTGATTTTTTTCCACTTGACTATTTAACGAGGTCTGAATTTAGACAAAAGAGTTATAAAACTAAAAGAGGATGGTGAGGAAAATTGATCGGCAGCGGTATTGCAAAGCGTTATGCAAAGGCCTTCTTTGAGGTGGCTGGGGAGGAGAATAATTACGAAAAGTATTACAGCGAACTCGGGAGCTTTTCTTCCATTATTGAAGAAAGTGAAACCCTGAGGGAATTTTTAGCCAATCCTGTTTTTGATCAGGAGGCTAAAAAGGCCGTTGTAGAAGAGGTATTGGAGAAGATTGATATCTCGGATATGACCGCTAATTTCCTTAAGCTATTAGTAGATAAGCGAAGAATCGGCATCCTTTCGGATGTGGAATGTTGTTACCGGGAATTTATGGATGACATCTTGAAAAAGGTAAGGGCCAATGTTAAAACAGCATATCCTCTATCTGCCGAATTATCCGAAGATATCAAGGGCAGCCTGGAAGGGCTTACCGGCAGGGAAGTCGATATGACTGTCGAGAAGGATCCAACACTTCTCGGAGGTATTGTTGTGAGGATTGGCGATACCATTTACGATGGCAGTATAAAGACGCAACTGAATAATATAGAGAATCTCTTAGGGGAGGGAATATAGATGGAGAAGATCAGGGCAGAAGAGATAAGTGAAATAATTTCCAGGCAGATAAAGGACTATGAAAAAAAACTGGATGTAAGTGAAGTAGGGACTGTCCTGTCGGTTGGGGATGGCATTGCAAGGATCTACGGCGTGGAGAATGCGATGGCGATGGAGTTGTTAGAGTTCCCGGGTGGGATATTGGGAATGGTTTTGAACCTGGAAACCGACAATGTTGGTGTTGCCATCCTCGGAGAAGATACACATATCAAAGAGGGCGATGTGGTCAAGAGGACAGGCAGGATTGCGCAGGTTCCCGTTGGAGAGGTCGTTTTAGGCAGGGTTATCGATGCTACCGGCGAGCCCCTGGATGGCAAGGGGCCTATCGAGGCAACCGAATTCAGGAGGATAGAAATGGTTGCTCCCGGTGTTGTCCAGCGCCAACCGGTCAACGCTCCCATGTACACGGGGCTAAAGTCCATAGATGCCATGACGCCTATTGGAAGAGGTCAGAGGGAGCTTATCATCGGCGACAGACAGATCGGAAAGACCGCTATCTGTGTTGATGCCATAATAAGGCAAAAAGATACCGGCGTTAAGTGTATTTACGTTGCCATCGGCCAGAAGAAATCGACAGTTGCTCAGGTTGTGGAAACCTTGAGAAAACATAATGCCATGGATTATACCTGCGTGGTTGCAGCCTGTGCCAGTGACCCGGCGACACTGCAGTATATTGCCGCATACTCCGGATGCAGCATCGGTGAATATTTTCGGGATAATGGACAGGATGCCCTTATTATTTATGATGATCTTTCAAAACAGGCGGTTGCCTACAGGCAGATATCCCTTCTTCTCCGAAGACCTCCGGGTCGTGAGGCATTCCCTGGAGATATTTTTTATAACCACTCAAGGTTGTTGGAGCGCGCTGCGAGGGTGAGTGATGATCTGGGAGGCGGTTCATTGACGGCGCTGCCGATTATTGAGACCCAGGCAGGTGATGTTTCCGCCTATATTCCCACCAATGTTATTTCAATTACAGACGGTCAGGTGTACCT
>JAUWQS010000388.1 GCA_030610915.1 Pseudomonadota bacterium
ATAATTTGGGGCGGGGGCGGTTTTACCCCCCGTTTTGGGGCGCGGTGGAACAGGGGCTGGTACCCGCTTCCCGTTTGTTTGTCGAAGGGCCTACCCAAATTTATTGAGATATTACTCGATTCTCTTCCTTTAACCGTTGAACCGTGAACCCCGGAACCGTGAACCCGAGTAGTTATACTTATCCAATAAATAATATCTACTCTTTCCCTACCATAACTTCCGTAGCTTTGATTAGTGCAACCGCCTTCTCACCTACCTTTAGCCCTAATCCTTCAGCCGATTTTTTTGTAACAGTGGCAACTATTTCATTTTCTCCTATCTTGAGGGTAATCTCTGCCATGACCTGCCTCATATTTATCTCTTTGACTGTGCCGGCCAATCTATTTCTTGCGCTTACCTTCATTTTATATGCCTCCTATTTTTCATGTCCTGGATCTTGATATGTTGTAAAACCACACTTTTCAAATATCTCTTTGCCTTCATCGGATGCAACAAAATCCACAAACTTTTTTGCCGTCTCTTTGTTTTCAGAAAATGTCAGCCTGCCTATGGGGATTACCTTTATGCAATTCTGCTTTCTGGGTATTTCGATAATATCCGTCTTATCCTCCGTTCCAAGCAGTGATGCCTTCCAGATTATGGACGCATCTGCCTGTCCCATACATATATATACAACCAGTTCATTTACCGTCCCGGCAGTGGCAACAACATTTCCCCAAACCTCATTATATATCTTGTTTTTCTTCAGTATCTTATTTGCAATTTTGCCACATGCGGCCGCCTTTGGATCTCCAAAAATAATTTTTACCCCTGGCTTTGTGAGGTCTTTTAAGTCTCTTATCTTCCCAGGATTTCCCTCAGGAACCACTATTACAGGTATATGATACGCTATGGGTTTTTCGTAATCTACAAACCCCTTTCCCCTGGCTTTATTGATGTACATTGTTGCCCCCGGCATATAGATGTCGCCTCTTTTTGTAAGCTCTATCTGACTCAAAAGGGTATTGGAACCAGCGTAATTGTAATTTACTGCCGCGCCATATTTCTTCTCAAATGCCACTCCAATCTTGTCCATCGGCTTTCTCATCCCGGCGCCGGAATAGACAAGAAGCATATCCTTTGCAAATCCGAATTGGGGATAGGCTATAAAAAAAGCAAAAAGTAGAATGACCGTTAACCTTTTCATTTGAAATACCTCCCTGAATAAATTTTCTGTGATGCCAATCCAAGCATAAGCCAGGGCTGACATAGCATAAGGGTTTTTCTGTGTCAATATTTTTTAAAGTAGTTACACATAATCAACACCCTCGAAGCCAAAGCATCGCCGCATATGTTAAAAATAACATACTGAAATAATTGAGAAAGTGCTTGACAGGTTCTCATCGCGATCAGCTTAGGGTAATCAAGGTATCATAAAAGATTACCGCTTGGGAGTGTGAATATTCTTTTTGGGTTATGTAATATCTGAATTCCTGTGAACAAAACTCGTAACTACTCAGGTTGTCAGGTTCAAGGTTAAAAGAGTTCCAATCAAATCAATTCTGTAACTTCTCAATAAATTAGGGGAGGGGAGGTTTTAACCTCCCGATATGGGCGATTAGAGTTGCCTCTACCCAAATTTATTGAGATATTGCTCGATTTTCTTCCTTCAACCGCGGATTTGAACGCATTTACCTATAAACTTGTCAGATTTCAAGAACATAAGAAAGATGGCAAGGTAGTGTGGAATTTCTTCTCAGAACAGTGTCGTCATTGCCTGGAACCGCCGTGCAAAGACGTGGCCGATGGCATGGACAAACTCGTTTGTCCGTGCGGTAACTACTCAGGCTGAAAGCCGAATAGTAGGGGCAGGCCCCCTGTGCCTGCCCGATTACAAATCGACCATACAATGCTGGGCAACCACAGGGGGGTTGCCCCTACCACGTGAATCCTGAACCTCTGAACCTCTGAACCCGTGAACCCTGAACCCGCATCCAATTACCTGCCAAAGGGACATTGCGGGAAGGTACATCTTTCACATTCAAGGCATAATCCTCCATGGCTGAGCCGTGCCAGATCATGCCGGGTAATGCCAAGACCCGCCAGCAGGCGTGGCACCAACAGGTCAAAACAGGTGGTTTTAAAATAGAGGGCGCCTGCAGACACTCCGATAATCTGGACATCCCCAATATGAGCCAGCAAGGTCATGGCGCCTGGTAAAACAGGAGCCCCATAGAGCATGTCGTCAGCCCCCGCCTCTGTCAGTCCCTGCCGCGTCACATCATCGGGATCCACAGAAAGTCCGCCGGTTGTCACCAGCAGATCGATACCGCTATCAAGAAGTTTTTTTATCCCCCGGCTGATCTCCATTGTGTCATCCGGCACAATAACAGATTGAAACTCCTTACATCCCAGCCTCTCCAGTTTTGTGCGGATGATTGTGGTGAAACTATCTTTCACCAGATCCTGAAATACCTCAGTACCTGTGACCAGTATACCCACCCTGGCCCGGCATATGGGTAAAACGTATCAGCTCAATAAATAGGGGCAACCCCCAATATGTAAGAGTGATTGTGAATCTTAGCCATTCACGGCTTGAAATTGGAAATTAGAAATTTGGGAGAGATGAAACGAATTTACGAGTTGACAGACTTC
>JAUWQS010000436.1 GCA_030610915.1 Pseudomonadota bacterium
GCTGACGTACCTCTCGGTAAACTATCTTGTCGATCGCCTATTTGCCAAGGTCATTGCAGGCGAAGGCGGGTTAAATTATGTTGTGAAAAACATCTTCATTGGAGTAACTGCTGATGCTGCGCTCCGGGATCATATCTTTAAAAAAGAGGGCAAGCTTGTAATCACCAGTGGTGACCGGAGTGACATGATAAATGCGGCCTTAGAGAGTAACACTTCATGTATTGTTCTTACAAACAACGTCGTCCCGGCTTCAGGGATAATATCGAAGGCATCCGAATGCGGTATCCCGCTTCTCCTTGTATCCGAGGATACATATCAGGTAGCAAAGCAGATTGATAGTATAGAGCCTGTATTGACAAAAGGTGATACTGAAAAAATAGACCTGCTGGAACAGTTGGGTAAGAAGTATCTGAATAGAGAAAAGATATAATTCACGGCTTTTTGAGGCCTGCACCTTCCATAAGTACTTTAATCCCTTAGTTGTAAAATTTGTGTCTGCCTGTGCGTGCCCGCACCTGTCTGCGTGCAACGCACAGGCAGGCGCAGACAGGCCAAAATGGCAAAAGAATTTAGTAAGCGTTCACTGCAGAGCAAAACGGATTTTTGGAACAAATACGGCTACTGGGTTTCATGTTACAGCAGTAAATGGTGATGAACTCGTAAAAAGCTCCGCTATGCCGACACGTCGGCATTATAATGGAAAGTAACTTGCATTAATTTGTCATTTCGAACAAATGTGAGAAATCTTAGATTTCTCGTCGTTTCACTCCTCGAAATGACAGACGTAAAAACCGCTTCTTTGCTTTTTTACGTGTAAGTTACTTGGAAGTCTGAAAAACACTCTTTTGTCATTCTGGTGAGCCGAAGCCCTGAGTATAACGAAGGGGATAGCGAAGAATCTGATATCATTGAGATTCTTCGTCGCTCCGCTCCTCAGAATGACATTGCGTGGACTTTTTACGAGACTGTCAAAAAAAGAAAGGTGTCGGGAATTTTTAGATTGTTATTATGAAATACTATCCGGTATATCTTAATATTACAGACAGAATGTGTGTCGTTGTCGGCGGCGGTGACATTGCCGAAAGAAAGATTGTGAGACTCCTTGAATGTGGCGCAAGTGTGGTAGTGGTGGGGAAAAAACTTGGCCCAAAACTGGATGACATGAAAAGTGAGGGGAAGATAAAACATATTGCCAGCGACTATCAGGAAGAACATATCAGAAATGCGTTTATGGTGATAGGGGCGACCGACAGGGACGATGTAAACGAGAGAATATACAGGGACGCAAAGGGAAATGGGATACCGGCCAACATTGTTGACGATCCCGACAGATGCGATTTTATCCTGCCCTCCATCTTTTCGCAGGGAGACCTACAGATAGCGATATCGACCGGTGGGAAGAGCCCCGCCCTTGCGAAGAAATTGAGGCTGGAAATGGAAAAGAACTATGGCCCTGAATACAAGACCCTTCTTGATATAATGGGCGCCGTAAGGGAAAAGGTCACAACGAGGGGGCGTCCCTCGGAGGAGAACAAAAAATTATTCGAGTCTCTGCTGAATTCGGATATTCTTAGATACATCAGGGAAAAGAACATAAGTAAGATAAAGAAGATAGTCAACGATCTGGCGGGTGAGAATATTGATGGATATTTTATTGTTTAAGATCGCCCTGTGCGCTTATTTTGCAAGTACCCTCGGATACACTGCATCGCTTTGGGTCAAAAAGGTTCACATAGCCAGGTTCTCCACATGGATCCTTTTATCGGCTTTCGTCATACATACTGCCTCTTTCCTTTTCCGGTTCATAGAGACCGGACATAGCCCTTTTACCAGTATATATGAAACCCTTTCCTTTTTCGCATGGGCAATCTCCGGTATTTATCTTGCCTTTCAGCTCAGGACAAAGACGAGGGTTCTCGGGGCTTTCGTGTCACCCATGGCCTTTTTGCTGATGATGGCGGCATCGATACGATTGGGGGGGCATGTCTCCATTCCGGCTATATTGCAGGGGCATTGGGTGACTGCTCATGTGACATTGTCCGTCATCGGCGAGGCCATTTTCACATTGGCCTGCCTGGCCGGTCTTATGTATCTGATTCAGGACAATTTTATAAAAAATAAGAAGATTAACAGTTTTAGCAGGCTTCTACCTCCTCTGCGGGATCTGGACAGGATAAATCACATCTGTCTTCTCTGGGGATTTCCCATGCTCACACTGGGTGTTATTGCGGGATCAATCTGGGCGAGGACAGTCTGGGGCAGCCACTGGCAGTGGGATCCAAAACAGA
>JAUWQS010000055.1 GCA_030610915.1 Pseudomonadota bacterium
GGCACGTTCCGCGCGTAGAGCGGTAACCGAGGCTCGTAATCACGGCGTCAACGCGGGACTTTTACAACTTATTACCCTCTTTCCTTTCCCCAGGCGCGCAGTGGAGAAGGTCTTCCGCCGGTGTCGAGCTGTGCTGGTGCCCGAGATGAATATGGGACAAATCAGCCGGGAGGTGGCGAGGGTCAACCAGAACACTGCTATCATAACCAAATGTAACCGTATTGACGGCAAGTTAATTACACCTGAAGAAATTTATTGCCGACTCGTGAAGATGTGATTTGCCTTAGGTAGATAGGCTGAAGGCTGTTAGGGCTGAAGGAATATTAATTATAACTACCTTCCACCTTCAGCCTTCAGCCTATCTACCTGAGTACCAAGGAGAACAGTAATGCCCAAAGACGTCACCGCATTGGTACATAAATATTTACGGCATGATAAAACATTTCCCCATATATGGTGCCCGGGTTGTGGCAACGGTATCGTGTTAGGCGCTCTTATTCGCGCTATAGATCGATCAGGATTGGAAAAGAATGATGTCACGCTTGTATCCGGCATTGGATGTTCCGGACGTATAACCGTTTACGTGGACTTAAATACTGTGCACGTAACCCATGGACGCGCCTTGACCTTTGCCACAGGCATGAAATTGGCGAACGATGCCTTGAATGTCATTGTTGTTATGGGTGACGGCGATGCCACTGCGATTGGCGGGAATCATTTTATACATGCCGCGCGACGCAATATGGATCTGACGACCATTATTGTCAATAATCAGATTTTCGGCATGACAGGCGGCCAGTATTCGCCGACAACTCCCTATGGAAGCAAAACCACCACTACCCCATACGGTCATATTGAAAATACTTTTTCTATTTCCGACCTGGCTGCTGCTGCAGGCGCAGCCTTCGTCGGCCGTGGAACAGTATATCACGCACAACTTCTGGACCGGCTGATCAAGAAAGCTATCCTTAAGCGTGGATTCAGTGTTGTGGAGGTTATCTCCAGTTGCCCTACTCAATTTGGGCGGCGAAATGCGATGGCATCGCCTGTAACTATGCTGCAGTGGCTGCGAGATCACGCGGTAACTCTGGAGAAAGCACGCAGTATGACAACTGAAGAGTTAGAAGATAAGTTTACCATTGGCGTCTTGACCGATGTTGAAAAGCCCGTTTATTCAGAGGAATATAAGAAGATTCGCGAACGCGCGAAGGCGTCCGCAGTCGCTTAATCCACAGATTTCGCAGATTACACGGGTTACTCTAATTAGTGTCTGAACGGAAACCCCGTTCAGGCACTGTTTTGAGTTTTGAGTTAAAAAAAGAAAGTAATCTCAGCGAGTTTGAAATTTCTAAACAAAATTGAAAAACCATATTTCAGGGTTTTCGTTCAGGCACTAATTGCTTGTAAGTGTTCATCGTGGAGATGACAAAAACAGTTAAATAGGATTACAGAAGCGGTCATCGGAGCAGCAAAGACAGTGGTAACATTTAAAAGTTAGACAATTGGGTGATTGCCGGAAACGAATCAACCAATGAACAGTGGACAGTGAATCGTGAACCCTGAACCGTGAACCCTTGAACCGTGAACCTGAGTAGTTACAACAACTTTAGCTCTTGGCCTGCAAGGCTAATTTCTCAGCGGTCTCTGCGTTCTCCGTGGTGAACGTATAAGTTGCTCGAAAGGTCTGTAATAATATGATTGAGGAAGATCGTTTGGAGATTCGCTTTTGTGGATCGGGTGGCCAGGGGATTATCACCGCTGCGCTTGTGTTAGCGGAGGCTGCGGGGGTTTATGACGGCAAATATGTGTGCCAGACACAGAGTTATGGCCCTGAAGCCAGAGGGGGAAACTGCAAGGCGGAAGTTGTCATTAGCAGCAGGGAAATTGATTACCCCAAGGCATCTCACCCGGTCTTTCTACTCGCTATGAATCAAGCATCCTGCGACGCTTACTTTTCAGACCTTAAACCAACAGGTCTTCTGATCGTAGATGCCTCTCTTGTGAAAAAGATTCCAACGGGCAGGGCAGTAGCCATTCCTTTTACACAAATCGCCAGGCAACAGATTGGCAGGGAGGTGGTCGGCAACATGGTTGCCCTCGGAGCCGTCGGATATTTGTGTCAGGCCGTGTCTCAGGAAAGCCTGGAAAAAGCTGTGGCGGCTCGGGTTCCCGCTGGAACGGAAGATATCAATCTCCGGGCATTGCGCGCCGGCATTGAAGCTGCCAAAAAGTTTGATTTAGACACCTTGCCGGAGTTTACTATGGAAGAGGATGAGTAGAATGATGACTCACCCAAAACTGGTCGAAGCGATGAGCAACCCTGAGTTTTATCCCCACAGGTCACAGGGGATTGAACTAATACAGACTCATATCTCATATATTTTCATCGCCGGAGACTATGTGTACAAAGTGAAAAAGGCCGTTGATTTTGGGTTCCTCGATTTTACCACCCTTGAAAAGCGAAGGCATTACTGCAATGAGGAAATTAGGCTAAACAGGAGACTGGCCCGGGAAATATATCTCGGCGTGGTCGAGATATGCGAGGATGCCGATGGAAATCTTTTTCTTGGAGAGGGAGCCGGTACCGTAGAATATGCCGTAAAAATGAAAAGACTACCACAGGAGAGAATGCTCTCTACGCTTCTCCCCGAAGGAAAGGTTGACAGGTCTATCATGAAACCTGTCGCCAGAAAGATGGTTGATTTTCATGAGAATGCCGCCACTGGAGGGGAAATAGATCTCGTTGGCGGCATCGAGACGATTAGGAAGAACCATGATGAAAACTTTGAGCAGACCGGACCCTACATAAATATAACAATTCCCGAAAACAGCTACAGGTTCATAAGGTCTTATATTTATCGCTTTATGGAAGAGCAGCTTCCCCTGTTAAAGAAAAGGGTTGCCGATCACAGGATCAGGGACTGCCACGGCGATCTTCACCTCGAACATATATGCATAACCGATGATATCCTGATCTTTGACTGTATCGAGTTCAACGAGCGGTTCAGATATTCCGATGTGGCCGCTGAAGTTGCCTTTCTTGCCATGGATCTGGATTATAATGGTTATCCGGATTATGCGGATGCCTTCAAAAACCATTACATAAAATACTCCGGAGATGATGAAATAAACACACTTCTCAATTTTTACAGATGTTATTATGCCTATGTTCGGGGGAAGGTGACAAGCTTCAGGATAGACGATGAGGTCATACAGGAAGAGGAGCGCAAAAAGGCAGCGGAGACGGCCATCAGGTATTTTGATCTGGCATACACTTACGCTGCCCGTTTGGAGAAACCTTCGCTAATCCTTGTTGCGGGTCTGATGGGAACAGGAAAGAGTGTGCTTGCGAAAAACATAGCGCCGCGCCTGGGCGCTGAGATTATTCGCTCCGATATCCTTCGCAAGGAAATACTGAACATATCCCAGACCGAGCGTCATTATGAGGATTTTGGAAAGGGGATATATACGGATGATATCTCCCGGAAGACCTATCAAAGGGCTCTCGATCTGGCGGAGGAAAAGTTGATAGAGGGGAAATCCGTTATTATCGATGCCTCATATAAAGACCGGGATGAGAGAATCAAGGCGGCAGACACCGCTGATCGGTTGAATGCAGGCTTTTTTGTTATCGAGTGTGTCTGCCCTGATAAGATTATCAAAAAACGCCTTGACGGAAGGATGCTCAAGTCAGATGAAGCATCGGATGGGAGATGGGAGATACTCCAGGCACAGAAAGATAAATTTGACGAGTTTACCGAGGTTCAAAAGATTACCATAGACACCTCCTCCACAAAGGAGGAAAGCGCTCGGAAGGCCATTGAGGAGATATCAAAATTAAAAACTAAAATTTAAGACTATGTTTTACTTTTTGGTTTTACAATTTGATATTTTAATGTAACTACTCAGGTAGTCAGGCTGAAGCTGTTACAGGCTTAATCGGCACAAATAAATAACCTTTGTGCTATATCAACTCAATGAACAGCGGAAGGCATATGGCAGAAGCATGTAGCGGAAGGCTTCAGCCTTCCATGTGCTTCAATCATACTGTGTTACGTGAATATGGAGACCTGAAGGTCTCCGCTACAAGGGCTGTGCAAAGCTCAAAGGCATAACCTCTACGCCCAAACCCCGCTTCCTGAAGATGGAGGCGGCTGCGTGTCTGGACTTGCCCCTATTTATTGAACTGATACCTTGAACCTTTGAACCCTATATTACCAGATTATTACAGGGTGTTATGAGATTATTTGGGTAGAATATTATAAGGAAACTCCGTATCAGCTCAATAAATAGGGTGATTACATTTTTAAAGTGTTGGTCTCGAACCACGATAAGCGTTCACCAAACATTGAAATTAGAAATTAGAAATTGGAAATTCAGCCTTCATGCTTTTGTACTGCTCGGCTGAGCTCACGCCGAAGTCTGTCAACTCGTAAATTCGTTTCATCTCTCCCAAATTTCTAATTTCAAGTTTCAAGCCGTGAATGGCTAAGATTCACAATCACTCTTACATATTGGGGGTTGCCCCTATTTATTGAGCTGATACAGTAGTTATATGTTTTGTTTGTTTATTCGTGAAATTCGTGGATAGGTTTTTAGCTCTTCCGTCTTGTCCGGCTTAGGTGTTATAATATAGATGAAGTTATTTTAATACAAAGGAGGAATTGTTATGAAGAGACGGTTATTTTGTAGTTTTGTTTGCCTGTTGGTTATTATCTTTCCCTTTACTTTGATGGCTGAAGACTCTCTTCCATCGGCTGAAGCCCTTTTTGAAAAGGGGGATACCGGGAGCATCCTGGAGTCTATACCCCTTTACATAAAAGCGGTGGAGGCCAACCCGGGAAGTTATGAGGCTAACTGGAAATGCGCGAGAGCCTATTCAGAGTATGCCAATAGGGCATTCAAACAGGGCCTGGATGGTTGGAAAGATATTTGTAACAAGTATGGCAAAGATGGTATGGGGTATGGCCAGAAAGCCATTGAGCTTGAGCCGCAGAAGGTTGAGGGGAATTACTGGTACGGCCTCTGCGTAAAATCATACGCTGATAGCGTGAGTGTGTTTACCGCATTGAAAGAGGGTCTGAAAGGCAGCACTCAAAAAGCGTTTGAGTCGGCATATGAAACAGACAAGATGTACGAAGGTGGCGGTCCGATAAAGGCGCTCGGCCGATTCTGGTATGTCCTTCCCTGGCCATATCATAGCGCTAAAAAGTCCCTCAGGTACTTTGAAGAGCACCATAAACTCTTTCCCGATGACACGGAAGGGCTGGTATGGTATGCGGAAGTGTTGATAGATAAGAAAAAGAAGAGCCAGGCGATGTCTCTGCTCAAGAAGGCTGCAACCAGCGATGACTTATACTACAGCGCTCAGGCAAAGGATATGATGAAAGAGCTTGAGTAATTCTGGCTCTTGCGCCAAGGTGTGGAGTATAGTAGTTGCTGCCGCGACTCAAAAGTTATGTTCATAAATTAGGAAAGGGGAGGTTAAAACCTCCCCTCCCCTGATTTATTGAGAAGTTACCTAAATTCTTTTACCATTTCTGCAAGAATTTCACAACTAAGGGACTAAGTAACCTGAACTATATTACGTCCCCCTTTTTTAAATTGCTAATGTCTTCTTTAGTATACCCTAAATGTGACAGGATAGTTTCAGTGTGTTCACCTAACTCCGGCGGCGCCTGCCTCATCTCTGCCGGCGTTTCAGACATCTTGATCGGAAGACTTATCTGCTTGATAGTTCCCAGCCGGGGATGTTCCATTTCAAAAATCATTTTGCGGTGAAGTATATGAGGGTCTTTCAATGCCTCTGACAAATCATTGACCGGTCCACCACAGGTATCTACCTCTTCTTCAAAAATTCTGACCCATTCATCTCTGGTCTTTTTCTTAAATTCTTCCTGTATGATCTTTCGGACTTCACTCTGTCTTTCGTCAATAAACTGTAAAGCGCCAAGTTCTTCTCTTCCTATGTAACGACAAAAATTTACCCAGAGATGCGGCTCAAGCACCCCAAGAGTAATATATCGGCCATCACTTGTTTCATATATGTCATAGAAGGCATATTTGCCTGTTAATGTCGTTTTGCCCCGTTCCGGATTGATGCCATCAGCAAAGAAAGCGCCCGCTAATCCAACCGCCCAGGAAAAAGCTCCATCCATCAGAGAAATATCTATAAACTGTCCTTTGTTCGTTCGCTGCCTGGCCTGTAACGCCAAAAGGATACCTATTGTCGCCTGTAATGTGCCTCCGCCGATATCAGCCACCTGCACCCCCGGAATTGCGGGCGGATCTCCAGGCCGGCCTACCAGGTCCAATATACCCGCATAGCCCAGGTAATTAATATCATGCCCTGCATATTGAGAGTAAGGTCCATCCTGGCCATAACCAGAGATGGAACAATAAATGAGGCTGGGATTAATCTCTTTCAAGGTATCATAATCCGCCTTATACCGCTTGGACACGCCTGGCCGAAACCCTTCCAACACTACATCTGCTTCCTTTGCCATGCGGTGGAAAATCTCCTGTCCTTCCGGAATTCTTAAATCAAGCGATATACTCTGCTTATTTCGATTTAATGCCAAAAATATTCCACTCGTGCCTCCTACGTACGGCGGCATGTGACGCAGGCGATCCCCTGAACCAGGTTGCTCTATCTTTATTACTTCAGCCCCGAAGTCAGCTAAATAAAGAGAACATAACGGTCCTGGCAACCATTGAGTGAGATCTAAAACTTTACATCCTTCAAGTGGTAAACTCATACACAATCCTCCCTCTTTTTATTTCCTTAAGTTTGATGTATCAGCTCAATAAATCAGGGTAGGGGAGGTTTTAACCTCCCGATGTGGGCGACTAAAGTCGCCCCTACCCGAACTTATTGAGCTATTACGTTTGATGGTCTTGTAAAAAGCTCCGCTATGCCGACCTGTCTGCGTGCGGGTACGCACCCAGACAGGTCGGCATTATAATGGAAAGTAACTTAAATTTGGTTGCATTCACTTCCTTATAGACAGGCGAGGACGCCTGTCCTACTATCCCCTGGGTGCGAGGACGCCTGTCCTACCCCCGTAGTAGGTAGGTCGGGCGTCTCGCCCGACGGAGTCACTCTTTAAGTACGATTTTGCGTAAGTTATATAGAAGTCAGATTTCCCCGTATATAAACAATTAAGGTAACCGTTCACGGTTGCCGGTTCACAGTTTTTTCCAACCGTGAACCGGTAACTGTAAACCGTGAACGGTTACAGCTATTCATTGAGCTGATACCAATTAAGAGGGTGAATTGTCAACTTTTTTCTGCGCTTCGTCAATTAAAAACCTGAATTCGGAGAGTATTGTCTTACCAAAAATCCTCTATCTTTGCTTTAACTGCACCGGTGTCGGAAGGATCAAACCACTCGATCTCACTGTCAGTTCTAAACCAGGTAATCTGTCTCTTTGCGTAATGTCTCGTATCGCGCTTTATCAATCTTACCGCCTCCCCAATATCATACATCCCTTTGATGCAATTAACAGTATGCCTGTATCCGAAAGCCCGCATGGGTTTGAGAGTTTCGTCATAACCCATCTCAATGAGTTTCTCGACTTCGCCTGCAAGGCCATCTCGTATCATCCGTTCGACTCTTTCATTAATCCTCTTGTACAACCGATCCCTGTCTATTGTAAATCCTATCTTGATATAGTCATAAGTAGAGCTTTGGAAGTTGTGCCCACTCTGTTTGGCAATGATCGACTCGCCGCTGAGTTCTAACACCTCAAGCGCCCTGATTATTCTGAAGACATCATTTGGGTGAATCCTCTTCGCAGCAGCCTTATCCTTTTTCTTCAACTTTTCAAAGAGATATTCCCTGCCGTATTTTCTCATGTCTTCCCTGTAAGAATCCCGCAAATTACTGTCCGCCCCCGGTCCATCGAAGAGTCCTCCGGTCAGGGACTTGATATAAAGGCCTGTGCCTCCCACAACGAATATGTTTTTGCCTTCATTGCTCAGTTTATCAATTTCTTCCCTTGCCCTCTTCCCAAACATGGCCGCATTAAACTCTTCATCCGGATTTATTAGATCAATAAGGTGATGTTTTACGAAGGATTGCTCTTCAGATGTCGGTTTTGCGGTGCCGATATCCATGTGCCTGTAAACCTGCATGGAATCTGCGCTGATGATTTCCCCGCCATATTCACCCGCAAGCTTTATGGCCGCTTCAGTCTTGCCGACACCTGTAGGGCCGAGAAGAATAACGAGACGGGGTCTGTGATTTGATGGATTCATTGTAACTGCTCAGGTTATTTGGATTAGGTTGTTTAGGCTGAAGGCTGTTAGGGCTGAAGGAATATTAATTAGTAGGGGCGAAAAATCTTTCGCCCCTACCTTCTACCTATCTATCTATCTATCTATCTATCTACCTATCAGCCTAACAGCCTAACAGCCTAACAGCCTAACAGCCTAACAGCCTAACAGCCTTCAGCTATCGCCGTCTGAACATTCTTTCTAAATCTCTGACGCGAAACTGTATGTATGTCGGCCTTCCATGTGGACAGGTCGAGGCAAAGGGAGTTGAATCAAGCTGCCCGC
>JAUWQS010000078.1 GCA_030610915.1 Pseudomonadota bacterium
GCGGGCAGCTTGATTCAACTCCCTTTGCCTCGACCTGTCCACATGGAAGGCCGACATACATACAGTTTCGCGTCAGAGATTTAGAAAGAATGTTCAGACGGCGATAGCTGAAGGCTGTTAGGCTGTTAGGCTGTTAGGCTGATAGGTAGATAGATAGATAGATAGGTAGAAGGTAGGGGCGAAAGATTTTTCGCCCCTACTAATTAATATTCCTTCAGCCCTAACAGCCTTCAGCCTTCAGCCTAAACAACCTGAGTATTTACCATAAGGCATAAAGATATGGCCGAATCTTATACTGGAACAGAATATCTTCAGGGATGGACGAAGAGCAGCGGTGTCGTAATGGCGACAGGTATCATCGGCATCCTTGTGGTAATGATGATACCCCTCCCCACGCTTGCCCTCGATATATTTCTTACATTCAATATTACCATCACCGTCGTTATATTATTGATGTCCATGTACGTCTTGAGGCCGCTGGACTTTTCGGCTTTCCCTTCGATACTTCTTGTGGTCACGCTCCTTCGATTATCCCTGAATGTTGCCTCTACCCGTCTGATTCTTCTCCATGGCAATGAGGGAACGGCAGCGGCGGGACAGGTCATAAAGGCCTTCGGCTCTTTCGTTGTTGGGGGCAATTATGTTGTTGGTTTGATCGTGTTCCTGATACTTATTGTAATCAATTTTGTAGTGATAACCAAGGGCGCCACAAGGATAGCCGAGGTATCGGCGAGGTTCACACTCGATGCCATGCCCGGCAAGCAGATGAGTATCGATGCCGACCTCAATGCCGGCCTTATTACGGATTCCGAAGCGCGCGAGCGTAGGCGGAATATTGAAAGAGAGGCGGATTTTTATGGCTCTATGGATGGAGCCAGTAAGTTTGTCAGGGGCGATGCAATTGCAGGGATTATTATTACACTGATAAATATTCTCGGCGGATTGATTATTGGCGTGTTGCAGCAGGGCATGACGGTGGCGGATGCCGCTCATAATTATACCCTCCTGACCGTGGGGGACGGTCTGGTGACGCAGGTTCCGGCGCTGATTGTCTCGACCGCCGCAGGCCTGCTTGTGACAAGATCAACTTCTTCTGCAGACCTGGGCGAGGAGATAACCGGTCAGCTTTTCGTGCAGCCAAAGGCCATTATTACGGCGGCAGTTATTATCTTCTTCTTCGGTCTGGTCCCCGGCATGCCCAAGCTGTCGTTTATCGGAATTTCGCTGATTGCGGGAACCCTTGGCTATGTCCTGTTTCAGGCCTCAAAGAAGGCAAAAAAGGTTGAGAAAGAGCTGCCTGCGGTCACCCCTGTGGAATCGGTGGAGGCACTTTTGCCGCTGGATCTTCTGGAGCTCGATGTAGGGTATGGCCTGATCCCCCTTGTTGACGCTCAAAAGGGAGGGGAACTGCTGCAGAGGATAAAGGCCTTAAGGAAACAACTCGCAATCGATATAGGGTTCATCGTGCCGGCCATACATATAAGAGATAATCTTCAGTTAAGGCCCAATGAGTATTCAGTGACAATGAAAGGGGTTCAGTTAGCCGGCGGGGAGGTGATGCCGGGATATTACCTTGCGCTGACCTCCGGTGACAAGGGGCCAAAAATAAAGGGGATAGAGGCAGTCGAGCCGGCCTTCGGTCTGCCGGCCGTCTGGGTATCTGAGAAGGAGAAGGAGGACGTTCAGGCAAAGGGGTATATTGTTGTTGATCCGGCAACCGTAATTACAACACATCTGACGGAGATCATTAAATCCCATGCCGACGAATTGTTAGGGAGGCAGGAAGTCCAATCATTATTAGATACACTGTCGATAAATAACCCGAAGGTTGTGGAGGAGGTTGTCCCCAAGCTCGTTCCGCTCGGCGCCCTTCAGAAGGTATTGCAGAGACTTCTCAGAGAAAGGGTTTCTATTCGCGATCTCTTGACTATCCTGGAGACGATGGCGGACTATGCGCCGATGACAAAGAATGTTGATATGCTGACCGAGTATGTGAGGGCGTCCCTGTCGAGGTCGATAACAGGGCAGTATCGGGATAAGGAGGGAAGTATAACGGTGGCAATGCTTTCTCCTGAGATTGAAGACCGGATTAACAGCGCCGTTTCGTACACCGAATATGAAAATCAGGTTTCTCCTGACCCGAATTTCGTGCAGAAGGTTGTGACGAGTGTGCGGAAATTTGTCGATGTCTTTACCTCGAAGGGGTTGCAGCCCATTATTCTCTGTTCTCCCGGCACGAGGAGCCATTTCCGGAAGATTCTTGAGAGATTTTTACCCGATATCGTGGTTCTTTCGAGCAGTGAGATGACCCGTGAGGTGGACATCAAATCCCTTGGGATGGTGGAGGTATCAGCTCAATAAATCAGGGTAGGGGAGGTTTTAACCTCCCGATGTGGGCGATTAGCGTTGCCCCTACCCGAACTTATTGGAGATGTTACTGGTGGAGTTGCAAAATGCAGGTTAGAAGATATGAGGCGGCGAGTATGCATGAGGCCATAACGAAGATCAAGAGGGATCTTGGCCGGGATGCCTTTATCCTCTCCTCAAAGAGGTTGGAGGGTGGAATCCTTCCGCGAATGGAGGTTACTGCCGCCAGGGATCGGGCAGAGGAGACAAGACGTCCTGACCTTGATATATTTGCTTCTCTCAGAAGCGAGGTGGATGAGATGAAGACCATTATGCTTGGTGTCAAGAATGGTGAATTGACCGAGCTGAGAGAAACTCTGAACACCTTTTTCGACACACTGGGCCTGAGTAAAAGGGATGAATACGGGAGCTGCCAATCGAAGCTCTACTGCCATCTTGTCTCGAGGGGTATAGGGAGACCACGGGCATGCAAGTTGATAAATATACTTAAATCGGATTTTTCTGCCGAAGATATGACGGATATGGATAGCGCTTTGAAAATTATAGTGAGGATGATAACTAAATCTATTCGGGTTTCCCGTAATGGGACAAAGAAGAAAAAGATGGTTGCCTTTGTTGGCCCCACCGGGGTGGGAAAGACAACAACCCTGGCAAAATTGGCGGCGCACTTTGCGCTGGATAAAGGACTGGATGTTGCTCTGTTAACGGCGGACAACTACAGGATAGCCGGAACTGAGCAATTAAAGGTATATGCAAATATAATGGGACTTCCGATTGAAGTAATATCTGACAAAAAGGAGCTTGAACACGCCCTGGCCAGGTTTGCCGATAAGGATATGATCCTGGTGGATACGCCGGGGAAGAGTCAAAGCGATAGTGATTACATGAAAGAGTTGAGAGATTTACTTTCGCTGGATTACCCGGTCGAGATCAATCTCCTTTTAAGCATGACATCCAGTATGGACAACATGTTAGATACTGCGGCAAGGTTTGGGGTGATAAATTACGATAATATTATATTTACCAAATTGGATGAGTGTGTCTCCTTTGGTTCAATCTTCAATATCCTTGATCATGTCGGCAAACCGGTGGCTTATATTACAAACGGTCAGAATGTTCCCCAAGATATAGAAAAGGCGAATTCTGCAAAGCTTGCGAATCTGATAATCGGATCAGGACGAGTTTCGAGTCACGAGTTACGAGTTACGAATTAAACCCGCCCTTCGACAGGCTCAGGAACCAGCGTACCCTGAGCTTGTCGAAGGGCGAAACTTAAAAGTAAAAGCGGGAAGGAGAAAGTGGATTATATGGCAATGCCGGCTCAAAAGAGAGATAGCGTCCCTAATGAAGATGTTCGGGTTATTGCAATTACCAGTGGCAAGGGGGGGGTCGGAAGAACATATATAGCCGTCAATCTTGCCTGTGTCCTGTCAGGGATGGGTAGAAGGGTGCTGGTATTGGATGCTGATGCGGGGCTGGCAAATATAGATATTATCTTAGGGCTTAAACCCAAATATAACTTACACCATGTTCTGACAGGCGAGAAGGCCATGTCGGAGGTGATCATTTCAGGTCCGGGAGGCATCAGTATACTGCCCGCGGCCTCGGGGATCCAGGAGATGACAGATCTGTCGAGAGGTCAAAAATTTACCCTGCTCGATGAATTGAATGTCCTAAGCGAAGACATCGATTTAATGTTGATTGATACGGCTGCGGGGATAGCAAATAATGTCATGTATTTTAATATGGCGGCTAAAGAAATTGTTGTCGTTGTTTCTCCTGAACCGACGTCAATGACGGATGCCTACGCCTTAATCAAGATTCTTTCTAAGGCTTATGGAGAGAAGAGGTTTATGCTGCTCGTAAACATGGCAAAGGATGCCGATGAAGCATGGAAGGTTTACAGGAGATTGAGCAGAGCGACGGAACATTTTCTCGATGCCTTTATCGATTACCTTGGTTACATACCTCAGGATAGAAGTGTAAGAGAAGCAATTCTGCAGCAAAAGCCCCTGGTAGAAATTTATCCCTCTTCCCCGGCAAGCAGGTCTCTGTTTTCTGTGGCCGAAAAGCTGTATCAGAAGCAGCCGGAAAATTATAGAGGGGGAGGTCTGAAATTTTTCCGGGATGCCACAATCAACAGAAACCATGGATAAAAAAGAACGTGACAGCCTCACAATGAAATATGCTCCTCTCGTGAAGAATATAGCGGAGAGGATTGCCGCAAGAGTGCCGCCTCATATAGTAGATAAAGATGATCTGATAAATGTTGGCATAATAGGTCTGATATCGGCCCTGAAGAAATTTGATAAAAAGATGAACGTCCGGTTTGAAACCTATGCCAGGTTCAGGATTAAAGGAGCCGTACTGGATGAGTTAAGATCAAGGGACTGGATGCCAAGATCAATCAGGAGCAAGAATGCAAAATTAGAGGAGGCGTATTCATCGTTACAAAAAAAGTCAGGCAGGCCGCCCGATGATGAGGAGGTATCCCGATATCTTGGTATAACCCTTGCCGGGTATTATAAGCTTCTTGATGAAGTAAAAGGTGTGACACTCTTACACAAGGAGAATGGTTCCTATGATTTTTGTGAAAAATATGGAAGCAGCGCTGTTATAGAGGCGATTGATCATGGCAGTCCCTTTTCCATTTTTGCCGGGAATGAGCTGAAAGCTATATTGAAAAAGGCGATAGACTCCCTGCCCGGCAAGGAGAGGCTGGTCTTATCGCTGTATTATTACGAGGAATTGACAATGAAAGAGATAGGGATGGTGATGAGATTGACAGAGTCAAGGATTTGTCAGCTTCATTCGCAGGCGATACTGAGGTTGAGAGGGGAGATGAAGGAGGACAGGCTGAAGGCTGAAGGTGGTTAGTTTTTTGCTAAATGCCTTCAGCCTTCAGCCTAAACAACCTAATGAAGAACGGTCAACGCTGAACCTATGAACGCTTATCGAAAGGTAGAACTTGATCTTTTAGAGATAGATGTCCCGAAAGAAGAAGATGTTCTTGATGAGAAAGCCGTTCCGAAACGAAAGTTTTCAAGAAGATGGGTGTTAACATCCTTTTTTACGTTTCTCCTTTTGTGTGTGACAGGAACATCCGTTTGGGTATACGTTAAGATGCAAGATGTCCCCGTTCCTTTTTACAGGGCGGAGATGCAGGATGTCGGCGTTCATAGAGTGGAAACTGTAGAAGGAGTATGGTCGTTAGATGAGAATGTTGAGCGCTTTAATGATTTTGTCATTGACCTGAGAGATGAGCAGGGTAACCACAGGCTCTTGATCTGTAATGTTACTCTTGGATTGAGCAAGGATATAAAAGTATCGGAAAATAGAGTAGATGTAAGAAGGATTATCTATAAGACGGCGAAAAAAATAAAGATTGCCCAGGTGACATCCGTTGATGTGAGAAAAAGATTAAAGGAGACAATCAGGTCTGAGTTGAACAATTTCTGGGGAGAGGAAGCAGTCAAGCAGATATATTTTGTCAAATTTGTCTTGCTGTAGCTTTCAGGGTTCAGGGTTCAGGGTTGATAGCTTCGTAACCGTTCACGGTTTACAGTTATCGGTTCACGGTTGGAAAAAACTGTGAACTGTGAACCGACAACCGTGAACGGTTACCGTTTATGGTATAAAATCATGAAGGCCAAATTTCTCATTTCTCATTTCTCATTTCTCATTTCACCGTTCCGTGAACGCTTACGAAAGTTAATATATCTTACAGCCTCTCTCATAAGCGTAATCATTGCCGGCTTTTTTATTTGCAGTTATGCCCTTACTCCGGAAGAGGTTATTAAATTGAAGAAGGCTGGGGTGAGCGATAAAACCATCAAGATTATGTCGCAACTGGAAGAAGAAAATCGCTTCGATCGCTTTGGTGTAAGAGAGGAAAAGGATAAGGAGGGCAACACCTGTATAATCTATTCCACCGGCCGGCCATCTAAAAGCGCCGCCGCTGATGAAGAGAGAGAAAAGGCATGGAAGATGTTGCAACATATTATAATTGATAGAAGGTAACTATTCAGGTTATTAGGCTGAAGGCTGAATGGAATGAAAATATCAAAGTGAAAAATGTAAAACGAAATAGCGGGTGGGTGGCATGGACAAACTTGTTTGTCCGTGCATAACTACTCATGCTGTAGGTGGGTGCCACGCAGGAAATGGTCCTTTTAGGCTGTAGGTAGAAATCCTTTAACTCTTAGCTTACAGCCTTTAGCCTAAACAACCTGAGTAGAGTTAAAGGTATTCAATGATTGTGTCGATTATTCATTAAGGGGTAATTGCTCGCGTAGTCAGGCTGAAGGTAGATAGGCTATTAGGCTGTAGGCTGTAGGCAGTTAGTTTCTTGCTAACAGTCTTCAGCCTAAACAACCTAAACCTGACAGTCTTCAGCCTTCGGTCTATCCACCTGAGTAGTTACATTAAGGGGGGTGATACGATCATGTTAAGGGCTGTAGATTTACAACAGGTATTGATGCAGTCTAATTCTGTGGAGCGCGTTCAGCAGGTGCAGCAACAGCATCCCGACATTCAGCAAAGGTATTTTGATGCCCAGTTGAGTGAAGAGAGAAAGCTGCGGCAGGAACAGGTTAAAGATACGGAGGAAACGGAACGCGCCCGCATAAGAGAAAAAGAAGAGCAAGAGCGTAGAAGAAGGGAAAAGGATAATCGAAAGAGGGCAGAGGATGGCAAAACGGTGGACTACCAGGAAGACAATCTGGATGTTGCCGTAGATGAGAGACGAGTGGATATAAAGATCTGAGATTAAATTAGCCGCGGATGCACGCAGATAAACGCAGATGGGGCAAAAAAGTGTAGCCGTTCACGGCTTGAAACTTGAAATTGGAAATTAGAAATTTGGATAGTCCCCAC
>JAUWQS010000349.1 GCA_030610915.1 Pseudomonadota bacterium
GTGCTTTTTGGTAAATGTCAAGTAATATGAACTACTTATAACACATTTGCAAATTTAAGTTACTTGGAAGTCGGAAAAATACTCTTTTGTCATTCTGAGCGATAGCGAAGAATCTGATATCATTGAGATTCTTCGTCGCTCCGCTCCTCAGAATGACACTGCGTGGACTTTTTACGATTTCATCATACTTTACACGGTCACAAATTGCGTTTTTTGAATCAGTCGGAATTGCAAGGAAAATTGTAACTACTCAGGTTCATAGTTCCGGGGTTCACGGTTCAACGGTCGAAGGAAGAGAATCGAGTAATATCTCAATAAATTTGGGTAGGCATATGGCAGAAGCATGTAGCGGAAGGCTTCAGCCTTCCATGTGCTTCAGTCATACTGTGTTACGTGAATATGGAGACCTGAAGGTCTCCGCTACAGGGGCTGTGCAAAGCTCAAAGGTGTAACCTCTACGCCCAAACCCCGCTTCCAGAAGATGGAGGCGGCTACGTGTCTGGATTTGACCCTATTTATTGAACTGATACCTTTTTAGAATCTTTATGGCTGCCCGCTTCACCTCCATAATTGGGTCTGAAAGCATGTTTTCAATCTCTTCTTTAAAGGGAAGCAGATCATCTTTGCTGACTTCATATAACCGTTCTAAGGTTAGGGCTCTAATATGGGGAACTTCGTCATTTAAACATTTACGATACGTTGCTATATGCTCAGTGGCCTCCGATACAGACCCAAGGAGTACCAGGGCATCATAGCGAAGATCGTCATTCTCGTGATCCAGATATTTGAGATAAACTCTTATCACTTCTTTACGCTTGGAAGGGAAACGCCATATATTAAAGAGGATGCATCTTCTCTGTTCCAGAGATCCATGTTCCAGGCGTTCAACCAGCATGTTAAATATACGATCATCTCTAAGATTGGTGAGTGCATTGACAGCGCTCTGCTGAACCTGAATATCGGAATCGTAGAGGAGTTCAATAAGAGGGATTGCGATCTTAATATTCCCCTCCCATCCCAGTGCAAAAGCCGCATTAGTCCGCAGTTCAGGGTCGGAACTTTTCAGGTTTTCGAGCAAACAATCTATTAAAGGCTGGGGCTCTTCGAGAAAAGGAAAGATAATGCTGAGCTGGATGGTGGCAAAGCGGCGGAACTCTTTATTTTCTTCGGGATCAATGAGTATCTGATAGAGGGGCCAGGCCACCTCCTCTCTGGCAAAATCGCCTAAAAACAGGATTGTTTTCTGCTTGAAATTATAATCGGCATATTTCAATACCTTTAGAAGCAGGGGAACAGCTTTGTCCCGTTCTCTTAAGAAGAGTTCTACCGACTCGATATACGAACCTGCCTTTTCAATAAGGCGTTCTCTGGATTCGAAATCTATTACTTTGCTTTGATTCATGGGTTATTCCGCAACGGCGCGTCTGAAGGCCTCCTGAACCTGGGGCGGGAAGGGGGACGGGACCGGCTTCCTGTCTGAGCCACGTGTCGTCCAGATCGCATGGTGTTCCCCGAAGGCGAGTTTTACACGCGCGCCGTCCGGCTCCATGCGGAAATACTCAAAATACAGAATTGCGCTGCATCTCTTCCATTCCTTGAGGGCCATGGTCACCATGATGCGGTCGAAGGGCATGGCCTCACGCAGGTGGTCGACCCTGCATTCCAGGCAGAGCAGTTCTCCCAGCTCCCCTGTGCCCCGGTAATACTCAGGGATCAGATTGAAGAAATATCGATCACGGGTCTGCCCCTGCCATGTGTAATAATTGGCGAAATAGATGTTTCCGACCAAGTTGGCGTTGTCGAGCGATGTCTCGATAATCTGCTCGTGGAGCAAGGGTCGGATAGTGGGACCCGCGGGAGCCAGGTACTGCTCCTCATCCTGTTTAGCATGTTGAATAAGATTGTCGAGAGGTTCAGGGAGGGACTCGGGAATATTTGGTGCATCGCAGCGGGGAAGCATTTCTTTTATAAATTTCCAGTAGTAGTCAGTATAAGGTTCCGGCCTGACGATTCCATGATCGAGTATTCGGACCCAGGTGGTCTGCTGCTCACACCATGCAAGGCGTTCGTAGCTTCCATCCGCCATTATCTTACGAAAATCATATGAGAGGTCCATGGTGGAGTTTTCTGGGCCGCCATTACCTGATGTCCATAAACAGATTTCGATTTGGTCCTGGACGGTTGCTTCGCTCAGTATCCGCATTCGGGAGTAGTTTGTCACCAGCCCCCATTTTCCCGTGGTAAATTGTTGTGCAATCCTTCCCAGAACGGGCCACACCGAAAACTCACGGATTTCTCCCGCCCAGAAGAAGTAGTGTGAGAAATATACTGTACGGCTGAGTTGCGCACTGGGCCTGAATGTTACAGGAAATCGGCAACACAAGACAAGCTGACCTTGAGGGCCACCCTCCTTTGTGAATTCCATACGGGGTGTGTTAAGCAGGTCTTCATAGCCGTTAATTTTAGGAAGTAAAGGTGTTATTACTAACAGGCGGCCTTCCTGTACCACAAGGGCCAACATTCGCTCCGGCCCCCAAGTAAGATTGAGGGGCAATGTAAGGATGAGAATATGCCCATCGGAGGTTGTGCTCCGGAACAGGACAGCATCGTTATCTTTATTAATGATTTCCAAGGAATTGCCACCTATACCGGTCACCTTGCGCAGGGCCTCCATGGCGGACCAGACCCTTGTTCCTGCCCGGTCGAGGGTGTCCGGGTCGTCGAGAAGCGCCTCAATGAGGTTGTCCTGTGCCTGTCCGAGGAGACCTCTCCATTCCTCTCTGCTCCGGCGGGTGACTGGAGCGATGTCACATCCCTGTGGCCCGGCCCCGGCAACGCAGAGACAGAGGCGTTCATCATGGGAGAGTGAAACCTCTATTCCATCCCCATCAGGACCGGCAACCACCGGTTGGCCGGACTCAAGCCAGCGTATCTCGTGAGTCTGTGAAACT
>JAUWQS010000094.1 GCA_030610915.1 Pseudomonadota bacterium
TATCAAGGTCGTGCCAGATCATATCTGATAATGCTTCTGCCAGCTTGTAAACATCCAACTTGTAAACTCGTTTCATCTCTCCCAAATTTCTACTTTCCAATTTCAAGTTTCAAGCCGTGAACGGCTGCTAAGAATGAATGCAACCTGGCTCACGGACAAACGAGTTTGTCCATGCCACCCGTCCACTTTTTCATTTTTCATTTTGATATTTACATCCCCTACCTTCCACAACAATTCTTGTATTTTTTCCCGCTGCCGCATGGGCAGGGATCATTCCTTCCTATTTTTTTACCTTCTCTCCTAACCGTCTTTGGCGCTGTCTCGGTATCTCCATGACTCATGGTATAATTCTGCGCATGATGCCTGTACATCTGCTCTATCTCTTCCTCCCTCCGGATCTGCACCATGGACAATTTTTCAACTGTATCCTCCTTAATCCGGTGGACCATATCGATGAACATCTCGTATCCTTCCCGCTGATATTCTCGCTTGGGGTCTTTCTGCCCATATCCCCGCAGCCCGATACCCTCCTTGAGATGATCCATTGCAAGCAGGTGATCCTTCCACTGCGTATCTATAGGCTGGAGCATAAGAACCTTCATCAGATAAGCCATGGTCGGTTTGCCGAAATCTTTTTCCTTGTCGCGCAGCAGACCACCGGCGCCTGAAATTATCTTTTCTCGAATCACTTCTATATCAAGATCATCCCGATTTAACTCGCAAAGGTTGAGTTTCAAAGAAAACTGCTTAAAAATCCTGTCATCGAGACCCTTGAGATTCCACTCTTCAGGATGAAGCTTCTCATCTACATAATCAGCTAACATGTCATCGGTAATTTCTTCTAACATATCATCGATATCCGACCACAGATCTTCGCCCTTCAGGACTTTTTTACGCTGATCGTACACAACCTCCCTCTGCCTGTTCATCACATCATCATACTCGATGAGCTGCTTGCGTATATCAAAATTCTGCCCTTCCACCTTCTTCTGGGCATTTTCAATCGCTTTCGATATGAGATTGTGTTCGATCGGCTGCCCTTCTTCAATACCGATCCTGTCCATAACAGATGATATCCGGTCGGCGCCGAATATACGCAGAAGATCATCCTCCAGGGAAAGGTAAAATCTCGAAGAACCCCCATCTCCCTGTCTGCCTGATCTTCCCCTGAGCTGATTATCTATCCGCCTGCTTTCATGCCTCTCCGTTCCCAATATGTGAAGCCCGCCGAGTCCCGCAATGCCTTCACCGAGTTTTATATCGGTACCTCTTCCTGCCATGCTGGTTGATATTGTAACAGCGCCCGGTTGCCCTGCCTCTGCGATTATTTCAGCCTCCTTCTCGTGATTTTTGGCATTCAGGACGTGGTGTTTTATGCCTGTCCTTATAAGGCGCTTACTCAAAAACTCAGACTTTTCGATAGATATGGTCCCGACTAAAACCGGTCTGCCAATCCCGTGCAATTCCTTTATCTCTTCAACAACGGCATTAAGCTTTTCCCCTTCTGTTTTGTAGATAACATCCGAGAAGTCTGTCCTTATCATCGGCATATTTGTCGGAACGACGATGACATCCAGACCATATATCTCCTTAAACTCGGCAGCTTCCGTGTCAGCCGTCCCTGTCATCCCTGCCAGTTTCCCGTACATCCTGAAATAATTTTGAAAGGTAATCGACGCAAGGGTCTGATTCTCTCTTTCTATCTTTACCCTCTCTTTTGCCTCTAACGCCTGGTGGAGGCCATCACTATATCTCCTCCCCGGCATGACCCTGCCTGTAAACTCATCAACGATCAGTACCTCCCCTTCTTTCACAAGATAATCGACATCCTTTTTAAACAGAGTATGGGCTTTGAGAGCCTGATTAACGTGATGAAGCGCCTCTATATTTCCGGGTTCGAATAGATTCTGAACCTTAAGGTATTTTTCCGCCTTTGCCACTCCATCCTCTGTAAGGACAACCGTCCTGCTCTTTTCCTCTATAGTGTAATCCTGCTCTTTTTTGAGCCTGGGGATCATCTGATTGACACTGTAGTACAGATCCGTTGACTCATCCGATGCGCCGGATATTATAAGCGGCGTCCTTGCCTCATCTATCAATATGCTGTCAACCTCATCAACAATCGCATAATTGAATTCTCTCTGGACGTAATCTTCGAGGTCGAACTTCATATTGTCTCTAAGATAGTCGAACCCGAACTCGTTGTTTGTCCCATAAGTGATGTCCGAGTTATAGGCGGCCCTCCTCTCGTCATCATCCATACCATGGACAATCGCCCCTACGGAGAGACCGAGAAACTTATAGACAGGGCTCATCCATTTGGCATCCCTCCCGGCGAGATAGTCATTAACTGTAACAACATGAACACCGCTGCCTGCCAGCGCATTCAGATATATGGGCATCGTTGCGGCCAGAGTCTTACCTTCTCCCGTTTTCATCTCCGCAATCTTCCCCTCATGCAGGACAAGGCCGCCTATCACCTGTGCGTCAAAGGGCCTCATCATCAATGTCCTTCTGGCTGCCTCCCTGACAACCGCAAAGGCCTCCGTTAGGATATCATCAAGCTCCGCCCCTTTTTCAAGCTTCTCCTTAAAATATCCTGTTTGTGCCATGAGTTGAGAATCGCTTTGGGTCCTTACAGAAGGTTCAAAATCATTTATTTCTTCAAGAGTCAGAGATAATCTCTTCAACTCCCTGTCATTCTTGCTTCCTATAACCTTCTTTAATATTGAGCCTAACATATTTACCTCTTTTCAAAAAAAAACCGGTAATAAATTACCGGTATCATACATCAACTCACCTTATATTCGCAAGCGGGATACTCAAATCAGGTTCAAGGTTCCGGGGTTCACAGTTCAGTGGCTAAAAAACAATGAACCCTACGAGCCGGAAAAGCTGAAAGCTGAAAGCTCAAAGCTCATAAGGCATGCGGGTGGCATGGACAAACTCGTTTGTCCGTGCATAACTACTCAGGTTAAAAGGTTTTTGTTGTGTTTCGCATCTCAACCCAACCTACAAAAAAAAACCGTGAACCCCTGAACCCCGGAACGGCCACCTAAAACAGATACCTCCGGGGATTTACGGAAACACCATTTATGTAAATGCCATAGTGAAGATGCGTGCCCGTGCTTCGACCGGAGTTGCCCACATAACCTATAACATCTCCCCGTTTAACCGTCTGCCCGTTTTTGACGGCGCTCTTCAGCAAATGACCATAGCAGGTGGATATCCCATTTCGATGATTTATTCTAAGCATATTTCCCATGCCTTTTTTTTTAGAGACACTCGTCACAATGCCGCCCGCCGGCGCAACTATCTCTTTCCCCACTCTCGTCGCAATATCTATCCCTCTGTGAAATTGCCTCTTCCCCGTAAATGGGGAAGTTCTATACCCGAATTCAGAACTCACCCAACCCATCACCGGCCAGATAGAGGGGGTGGAAGCCAGCACGGATTGCTGCTTTGTCAGAAAGTCCGACAGTTCTCTAAAACTCTTATCCTGGAAAGTTGCTTCTTCCAATAGCCTGTCAATATCTTTACGTATATTGCCAATCAGGAATTCCTGTAATTCCGCATCGCTCTCTTCAGGTATCGGTCCGCCTATGCCAAGTATCTGATTCTTGTCATGACCACCTTCAAGATTGGTCATAATCCTTATTTTTCTATCGAAACGCTGCATGGCCATCATTTTCTTTTCAAATTCGCCGACCTTTCCTGATAGCAGATCAATCTGATTTTTTTGAGCTGCAGTCAACCGCTTCAGACTGGCGAGCTCCGATGCCTTCCCCTTGATTTTTACATAATCGTATGAGAAATATATGACACATAAAACAAGAACAGCAATTGAAACTGAGACAAATTTTATAAGAGCGCTTGTTGCGTATATCTTTTTGACAGAACTTCCCTTCTGAGGAACAATAATAAGGGTATAATCTTTTATTGTCATTTCAACTCTCCTTGAGGTAGAAAGTAATGAAAACTGACATTACAGAAGTGGTCTGAAATTACCATAAAAATCTTAAAAGTCAAGGGCATATTGAAAAACTGCCTCTTGCTATCCGTAAGCGTTCAGAGGTTAAGAGTTCAGGTTTGATAGCTTTGAACCAGTGAAATGAAGGTCATGCCATGAAAAGAAACATTTTATTAATCAATCCCTGGATACATGATTTTGCCGCCTATGACTTCTGGATAAAACCGCTTGGTCTCCTGTATATAGCCTCTTTTTTAAGGAAAAACTGCTATAACGTCCATTTCATCGATTGTCTTAACCCGGCTCACCCGGAAATGAGACATGAAAAACATATCAAACGCCCCAGGAGAAAATCCCGGGGCGACGGTAAATATCCAAAGGAAAACATCGGGAAACCAGATCCATTAAAAGATATATCAAAAAGATATAATAGATACGGTATAACCCCGCGTATCTTCAGGGAAGAGCTTCTCGGGATTGAAAGACCTGAAATGGTATTTGTCACATCGATGATGACATACTGGTATCCGGGAGTTTTTGAAGTGATAAGGATCGTGCGTGAGACTTTTCCCGGTGTGCCGATCGTCCTCGGTGGAAATTACGTTACTCTCTGTCCGTCGCATGCATCCGAGAATTCAGGCGCGGACTTTACGCTAACCGGCGAAGGTGAGAGAAATATCCCGGACTTATTGAAGGATATTTTCGGCAATTATCCTGATTTCATTCCTGATTTAGATGACCTTGATTCATATCCTCCCCCCGCCTTCGACCTCATGCCGACCAGCAACCATATCTCCATCCTCACCTCGAAAGGGTGTCCTTACAGATGCACATATTGCGCATCCCATGTTTTGAACAATAACTTCAGGACAAGGGATCCGATAAAAGTTGTTGATGAAATAGAATACTGGAATAACCTCCGGGGGATCAAAAACTTCTCCTTCTATGATGACGCCCTTCTTGTATATCCTGAAGCAAGGGCTGTTCCAATGTTGAAAGAAATAATAAAAAGGAGGCTTGCTTGCAATTTTCATTGTCCCAATGGTCTCCATCTCAGGGAGATCACTGAAAAGACAGGCAAACTGATGTTCCGGGCAGGATTCAAAACGATCCGCTTCGGCCTTGAGACTTCAAATGTAAAAAGGCAGATTGAGACTGGTGGAAAGGTCGACAATGAAGATTTGAAGGAAGCAGTGGCCTATCTGAAAGAAGCAGGTTATATATCCTGTGATATTGGGATATATATTCTCTGTGGATTACCGGGGCAGAGCGCTTCCGAAGTGCGCGAGAGCATCAACCTTGTCAGGTTATACGGGGCAAACCCGATAATAGCGGAATTTTCTCCCATTCCGGGGACCCCGATCTGGAAAGAGGCGGTAAAGTCATCTGAATATGACATTACAGGAGAACCCTTGTTTCACAACAATTCCCTCCTCCCATGTCAGGGAGAGCAGTTGACCTATGAAATGTACAGAGATCTGAAGACGCTGGCAAGAGGACACTAAGGGTTTTCATATAAACTCTTGCAACGTACCGATGTCCTTGATAGATAATAACCATCAGTTGTGCTTAAAATTTCGGTAGCCGTTCAGGATTCCGGCTTGTCCGGGTCAGGATACGTTAAAGGATGGTAATGAAAGTCACAACAGTAGAAGAATACCTGAAGGCACGAAAAAATATCGTCGATGATGCCCTTGACAGGTATCTTCCCGGAGAGGATAATTTTCCTGGAGTTATTTTTAAATCTGTCAGATACAGCATATTCGCAGGCGGGAAGAGGATAAGGCCGATTTTGTGCATGGCTTCTGCGAAAGCGGTCGGGGGAGATAGAGAGACAGTGCTTCACGTGGCCTGTGCGCTGGAGATGATTCATACCTATTCCCTGATTCACGATGATCTCCCTGTTATGGATGACGACGACTACAGGAGGGGAAAACTTACAAATCACAAGGTATTCGGTGAAGATATAGCAGTTCTTGCCGGGGATGCCCTCCTGACCGAGGCCTTCCGTTTGATGTCAAAAAGGGAACTTGCCGGTAATATTCCTGCTGATAGATTTCTTACAGTAATCAACGAAATCTCGGAGGCTGCAGGGTTCCTCGGAATGGTTGGCGGGCAGGTTGTCGATGTAAGATCGGAGGGGAAAGAGATTGACGAAAAAACCCTTAATTATATACATACTCATAAGACAGGGGCATTGATTCTCGCCTCTGTCAGGGCAGGCGCCATAATAGCCGGCGCCGGTGAATATGAGCTTGCCGCCCTTTCAGAATACGGCAGGCACGCGGGACTCGCCTTTCAGATAGCGGATGACATCCTTGACATTGAAGGAGAGCGGGAATTACTTGGAAAAAATATAGGGAGTGACAAATCACGCGGCAAGGCCACCTTTCCTGCCTTTTTTGGGCTTGAAGAATCCAGAAGAATGGCCTGTGAACTTATAGATAAAGCTCTGTCGGATATTACAATGCTTGACGGCAAGGCTGAACCTTTGAGAATGATTGCAAGATATATCATTGAACGAACGG
>JAUWQS010000072.1 GCA_030610915.1 Pseudomonadota bacterium
GTCTGAACGAAAACTAGGATTTTTCGTCAAGGTCAAGGAAGATCAAAATTTTAACCGCAGGAATACATTGAGTATTTCGAGGATTAAAATTTTTATCTGACGCAGAGATTGGCGAAAAAGACAGTTTTCGTTCGGGCACTACCTATCCCTTGATCCTGGTGACATACTCTCCGGTACGTGGATCGACCCGGATTTTTTTCCCTTCTTCGATAAAAGGCGGTACCTGAATCCGGTAACCAGTGGACAGGGTAACGGGTTTAAAATTACCCGATACCGAATCACCTTTAGCCCACGGATCCGCCTCGGAGACAGTAATATCAACAAAGTTGGGGAGAGTAATTCCCATCGGACTACCCTCATAAAAGAGGATTTCCACCTTTAGATTATCAATAAGGAAGTCCCTGGCATCCCCTACCTGGTCCGCGGCCATAAAAACCTGCTCATAAGTCTCCATATCCATAAAGCAATATTTGTCATCTTCCAAGTACAGGTACTGCATCGCCTTCTCTTCAAAGTTAGCCGGCTGGAAGGTATCTGCCGAGCGGAAGGTGCGATCAAGCTGGGTCCCATTTATCATGTTGCGAAGTTTACACCGGTACAGAGCCTTGCCCTTGCCCGGCTTCAAGAAGGAAAATTCAACAATTATGTAAGGCTCTCCCTCAATCCGGATCTTTAAACCTTTTTTCAAATCGCTTGCGCTATACATATACCTTTCCAGTCTATATGGTTGTCAGGTTCAAGGTTCACCCTGTTAAATTTCCCGTAAGCATTCACGAAACTTGAAATTGGAAAATAGAAATTGGAAATTTGACAGTCTCGTAAAAAGTCTCTCTTGCCTGTCATTTCGAGTGAAACGAGAAATCTTTATTCTGCAACCTATTGAAAAGATAAGATTTCTCCCGTTGGTCGAAATGACACATTAACAAAATCCGACTTTTTACGAAGGCATCAAATTTGGTCTTGATGCTTTTATTGGCTCAGGGGTTAAAACCTTTGAACCCTCTCATCTCTCCCAAATTTCTACTTTCCAATTTCAAGTTTCAAGCTGTAAGCGTTTACTAATTCATTTATCATGTAATGTCAAAATTTTTCTTGACATTGGCACAAGATTATGGTTTTAGAATACATGAGTGAGCAATTCAGAGGACCTGGTTGAGAGCTGTGATGGACAGAAAAACTGGCGGTGTTGATATGAATTTTAGCAGACGGTTTAGTTATTTTTTTATATTGATCTACCCGCAGCCCCGGAGGTCCTAAAGGAAATTAAATAAGACATCGCGGCCATGGGCAGATCGGAAGATACTGCACCATGGCCTTTTTATTTTCTCTTACCCGGCCATGGTGGAATATTTCGCCATGGCTTTTTTACAGAGAAAAAGGGGAAAGAAAAATGATAATTGTGATGAAAAAAAAGGCGACACAGGACAAGATAGACCATATCATCAAGTGGGTCGAGTCCGCGGGTTACAGTGCCCATCCCATTACCGGCGCTGAGCAGACGATCATCGGCGTGGTCGGGGACGACCGCGGCAAAGCACAGTTAAAAATTCCAGAATCTTTTTCCGGGGTGGAAAAGGTAATGCCTATCCTTAAACCATACAAACTGGCAAGCAGGGAACTCAAAGAGGGAAACACCGTCATCCGGGTAGGCGACGTGGAAATCGGCGGGCCTGAATTTGTCGTTATGGCCGGTCCCTGCTCAATTGAAAGTGAAGAACAACTGATGGAAAGCGCCAGTATCGTCAAAAAGGGAGGGGGCGACATACTCAGGGGGGGCGCATTCAAGCCAAGGACATCTCCATACAGCTTCCAGGGGATGGAAGAGGCGGGCCTGAAGCTTCTAAAAAAGGCCGGTGAGGCGACCGGCCTGCCGGTTGTCACAGAGGTCCTCGATACAACCGATGTGGAGCTGGTGGAGGAATATACAGACATCATGCAGATCGGGGCGCGAAATGTGCAAAACTTTGCCCTCTTGAAAAAGGTGGGACACGCCAAAAAACCTGTGCTGCTGAAACGAGGGATGATGACCACCATCGAAGAGCTTCTCATGTCGGCGGAATACATCATCTCTTCGGGAAACGACAATGTCATACTTTGCGAGCGTGGAATACGAACATTTGAAACGGCGACGCGAAACACCCTGGACATCAGCGCAGTGCCTGTTTTAAAAGAATTGTCTCACCTTCCCGTTATCATCGACCCTTCTCACGCTTGTGGTGACTGGAAATATGTTCTTCCCCTGACGAAGGCGGCCGTGGCTGTGGGAGCGGATGGAATCATGATAGAAGTTCATCCGCAGCCGGAGAAAGCCTTCTCCGACGGAGCACAATCGCTCAAACCGAAAAGGTATTATCAATTGATGAAAGAGGTAAGATTCCTCGAAAAGGCAATGAAAATGGAAACGCCGTAATATAAAGTTGCACACAAAAGGTGACTCTGACAGGCGAGACGCCTGTCCTACTGTATTTCTATCTCCTACTGTATTTCTATCTCCTACTGTATTTTTATTTCCCGCACCCGGCAGGACAGGCGCGTGCCACACCACACAGGGCAGGACAGGCAAGATGGTCAAACCTACCCACGCAGTAGGACAGGCGTCCCGCCTGTCTATTAAAACGAACTTCAACCTGGTATAGGTAATACAATGAATAGAATAAAGGTAAATCTCGATAAAAAAGTATCAACATCATACGAGATATATATAGGACGGGACATACTTGACCGCATTGGAATGATCATTGCCAAAAATGACATTGCTTCACGGTACATAGTTATTACAGACTCCAATGTTTCCGGTCTCCATGGGGAAAGATTTCTGAAGGCATTGAGTGATATGGGAATTCAGGCCGATATGATTGAATTTCCCGCCGGAGAGGCCTCTAAGAATGTTGATGTTATGCTTGATATCATCAAAAAACTGTTAGACATGGGAGCCGACAGAAGATCTGTCCTGATAGCGTTAGGTGGCGGAGTTGTAGGTGATCTAACCGGATTCGTCGCATCCACATACATGAGGGGCATACCTTATATCCAGGTTCCCACAACCCTTCTGGCACAGGTGGACAGCAGCATAGGGGGAAAGACAGGAATAGATCTCTCTGCGGGGAAAAACCTGTTAGGCGCCTTTTACCAGCCAAAGGGGGTGTTCATTGATCTCTCGTTTTTGCAGACGCTCCCATCCCGGGAATTCAACAACGGCATGGCGGAGATCATAAAATACGGAATAATTGAAGATACTGAACTGTTCAATTTACTGGAAGATGAGGCAAAGACAATCAAAGATGGGGACATGGCCCTTCTGGAAACGGTCGTCGGAAGGTCATGCAGGATAAAAAAGTCTATCGTTGAGACTGACGAAAAAGAGGCGGGGCTGCGCCGCATCCTAAATTTCGGTCACACAATCGGCCATGCGATCGAGGCGGAATCAGGTTATGCCCTTTCCCATGGCGAAGCCGTGTCGATCGGCATGGCAGCCGCAGCCATGATATCGGAAAAGTTAAAATACCTGCCATCCAGGGACAGGGAAAGGATCGGGAAGCTGACGGAATCGCTTGGATTGCCCTGCGGCATACCCGATTCTCTCAGCACAGAGGGAATCCTGTCAAGGCTGAAGACAGATAAAAAGAAACAGGGGGATGTCATTAACTTTGTATTGCTTAAAAAACTTGGTTCACCCTTTGTCAGCAGTGAGGCTCCGGAAGAAATGATAAGGGAAACGATCGATATGTTGAAAGGGAGGTAGCATTAAAAAGGTGACTCTGACAGGCGAGACGCCTGTCATCAGGACACATACGTCCGCACCCAGTAGGACAGGCGTCCCGCCTGTCGTCAGGACACATACGTCCGCACCCAGTAGGACAGGCGTCCCGCCTGTCTATTAAAACATGAATGCAACTTCGCAAAAAGAGGTTGAAATGGTGATGAAATCTTTAAAAAATCTTAGAGATGAGATAAAAAAGAAAGACAGAACGATAATGGAACTCCTCAATCAGAGGGCGGAAATATCCATTGAAGTGGGAGCGATAAAGGATGAACATAATCTGAATGTCCATGATCCCTCTCAGGAGAGCAGGGTTTACGATTATCTGACGGAAATAAATGGCGGGCCGCTGCCCGATGATGCCCTGAAAAATATCTTCAGGGAGATCATCTCGGCCTCCCGTGCCCTGCAGACAAAAACAACGGTGGCATACCTTGGACCGGAGGCGTCATTCACCCATCTGGCAGCTCAATCACATTTCGGCAAAAGCGTTACCGGTTTTCCACAGGCCTCCATTTCAGATGTTTTTGATGAAGTGGAAAAGGGAAAGATACAGTGGGGAGTCGTTCCCATTGAGAACTCCCTGGAGGGCTCCATCAATCTTACAATGGACAGATTAATCTCAACCCCTTTGAATATCCGCGCTGAAATCTTTCTGAGGATCACCCATTCCCTTTTATCCGCCGGAAAAGAGACAGGCGGAGTAAAGAAGGTCTATTCTCACCCGCAGGCGCTGGCACAGTGCCAGAGCTGGCTGCGTAAAAACCTGCCTCATTGCTCTCTCCACGAAACGGAAAGCACAGCCGCAGCCGCCCGGAGGATCGCAGAAAACAAAGACAAAGAGTGGGCCGCGATAGGAAGCAGTATGGCCGCGCGCACCTATGGTCTTAATATCATTGCGGAGGGGATCGAGGACAGCCCATTCAATACGACAAGATTTCTGATAATCGGCAACGGTAAAAGCGAACCCTCAGGAAGAGACAAGACCTCAATTCTTTTCGGAACCTCCCACACACCGGGGGCGCTCTATAAGTCCATGGAGCCCTTTGCCAGGGAAGATATCAACCTGATGAAGATTGAATCTTACCCCATGAAGGGCAGCATGTGGGAATATCTGTTCTTTGTGGACTTTGCCGGGCATGTGGAGGGTCCCAAAGTTAAAATGTGCCTGGCGGATCTGAAGAAACTGAGCTCATTCATGAAGGCGCTGGGCTCGTATCCGAATGGTGGGAAAGTAATTTGAATTTAGTTCCCTGCTGCATTCATTGTTTATAGACAGGCGGGACGCCTGTCCTACTACGGGGGGGCAGAAGAACAGTGCATCCCGCACCGCACAAGGGCAGGCATCTTCGCACCCAGAGAATAGTAGGACAGGCGTCCCGCCTGTCAGAGTCGGAGCCACTTTCTGAATGCGATTTCACATAAGTTACCTGGAAATCGAAATTGCTCCATCTCCCTCGAAGGGAGAGGGTGAGGGTGACGACTTCATCAAGGTTGACCGTTTTTTAGCCGCTGAACCGTGAACCTGAGTAGTTCATAAAGGACCGCTTTATGCTTTGCATACCCATTACCGCCAGAACCAGTGAAGAGGCGCTGATTAAGATCAGGAAAAGCTCACCTCTAACAGATATCATAGAGTTGAGGATTGACTCTATGATAAATGCGGACATGAGCAAATTGTTCAACGCAAAAAGATCGGAGGCCTATGGCAATACTCCACTGCTTATAACCAACAGAAAAAGGGACGAGGGGGGGAGCTTTAAAGGCAGCGAAAGGCAAAGAATCGACCTTCTGCTCCAGGCGGTGGAGTTAGGGGTTGAATATGTTGATATAGAGCTGAGCACGGAATATGCGCTGATAGAAGAATTATTAAAGATAATACGCACCCATGGTAATAAAACAAGACTGATCGTCTCATGCCATGACTTCGACAAAACACCCTCTGAGATGAAGTTGAAGGCCAGATTTAATGAATGCATCAATGCGGGCGCCGGCATTGTCAAGATAGTCACGTATGCCAGATCTGTGGAAGACAACCTGAAAGTTTTAAATCTTATTCCCTACAGCAGGAAAAAAGACAGACAAATAATTACCTTCTGCATGGGAAAACTCGGGCGAATCAGCAGGGTTGCCGCGCCTCTTCTCGGCTCTTACCTCGGTTTTGCGTCGCTGGAAAGGGGACATGAATCAGCTCCGGGTCAGATAACCATCCACGATATGAAAGAGATTTTCCGGATATTAAATGAAAACAATTGAGATTAAACCGATCAAAAACCTGAATGCGGAGGTATCGATCCCGGGGTCGAAGAGTTACACCCAGAGGGCGCTGATTATAGCGGCGCTCGCTCATGGAAGCTCTTTTCTGCGAAATCACCTGATCTCGGAAGATACAGTCTATCTGACCGAAGGGCTCAGATCCCTTGGCGCAAATATCGTGGCAACGGATAAAGATGTCATAGTCAGCGGAACCGGCGGGAAAATAAACAATCCGGGGAAGGAAATTTATCTTGGGAACAACGGCACCGCCATGAGATTTTTAACCGGTCTCGTATCCATCGGAAAAGGAGAGTTTGTCCTCACTGGAGACAGACGTCTCTGCGAAAGACCTGTAGCTCCGCTTCTTGATGCCTTGCAAACACTTGGTGTCGATGCGCGCAGCAGGAATAATAACGGTCGTCCCCCCGTTATTATCAATGCAAACGGCATTCGGGGCGGTGAGGTAATCCTCACCAATATAGAGAGCAGTCAATATCTCTCTTCCATGCTGATATGCGCCCCATTTGCAGAAAGGGACACCGAAATAAGATTGCGTGGAGGCGCCGTCTCTCTCCCATATGTAAACATGACCATCGAGATGATGGAGAAATTCGGCGTCGAGGTTATCACAGAAAACCCGGATCACTATATTGTAAAAAACAACCAGCGTTATGCAGGCCGGAGACACATGGTGGAAGGGGATGTCTCCAATGCCTCCTATTTCTTCCTGGCTTCCGCCCTCTGTAAAGGCAGGGTGCGGGTTCTAAATATCAATCCTTCTACCCTGCAAGGGGATATCGGGCTGCTCGATATCATGGAAAGGCTCGGCTGTTCTGTCATAAGGGGAGACAACTGGGTGGAAGTTACAGGAGGAGAGATGAATGGGGGAGAATATATATTCGATATGAAGAATATGCCCGATGTGGCGCCGACACTCGCCGTGCTGGCGGCAGTGAGACCCGGACGGACAATTATCAAAGGCGTTGCGCATCTCAGATTAAAGGAGAGCAACCGCATAACGGCGCTGGTCGATGAGTTGACCAGAATCGGCGTCCCGGCTGAAGAAAGAGAGGATGGTCTGATAATTGATGGCGGAACTCCCCACGCCGCCGAAATAGAGACTTACAATGATCACCGGATAGCGATGAGCTTCGCCATACTTGGCCTCACAGTTCCGGGCATAAAGATTAAAAACAGAGACTGCGTCAACAAATCTTTTCCCGGTTTCTGGAATGAACTGAAAAGACTGTAAAATAACTACTCAGCCACAGATTCGCGCAAAGGCATATAGCAGAAGCATATAGCGGAAGCATGTAGCGGAAGGCTTCAGCCTTCCATATGCTTCAGCCTTCCATGTGCTTCAGCCTTCCATGTGCTTCATCGCCTTCCATGTGCTTCACGCCTTCCATCTGCTTCAGCCACACTGTGTTACGTAAATATGGACACCTCAAGGTCTCCGCTACAGGGGGGCTGTG
>JAUWQS010000163.1 GCA_030610915.1 Pseudomonadota bacterium
GTCTGAACGAAAACTAGGATTTTTCGTCAAGGTCAAGGAAGATCAAAATTTTAACCGCAGGAATACATTGAGTATTTCGAGGATTAAAATTTTTATCTGACGCAGAGATTGGCGAAAAAGACAGTTTTCGTTCGGGCACTAAATAAACTACTCGACCACTTGTCCAAGGTCTTTACGTTACGACGACTTTCCTTTTTCCGCTAACTCCAGAAATGGTCTAAACAGATCGATCGGCACAGGGAATATGATGGTCGAATTGTTTTCAGCGGAGACCTGATTCAAGGTCTGCAGATATCTGAGCTGCAACGCCATTGGATGCTCGGCAATAATAGCGGCTGCGTCCGCCAGCTTTTGCGCCGCCTGAAACTCACCCTGGGCGTTTATAATCTTGGCCCTCCGTTCTCTCTCCGCCTCTGCCTGTTTGGCCATTGCCCGCTGCATCTCCTGGGGAAGATCGATATGTTTAACCTCCACCGTGGATACCTTGATCCCCCATGGATCGGTGCTTCGATCGAGAATCTCCTGCAGGTTCTCATTAATTTTTTCTCTTTCCGATAAAATCTCGTCCAGTTCAACCTGTCCGCAGACGCTCCTCAAAGTGGTCTGGGCGAGTTGAGACGTCGCGTAAAGAAAGTTCTCCACCTCCACAACCGCCTTGTTTGAATCCAGCACCCTGAAATAAATGACGGCGTTTACTTTGATAGACACATTGTCACGCGTAATAACATCCTGTGGCGGAACATCCATGACCACCAGCCTCAAATCCACCTTCATCATCTTATCGATCACCGGTATCAAAATAATAAGGCCCGGCCCCTTTGTGGCAATCAGCCTCCCAAGACGAAAGATGACACCTCTTTCGTATTCATTGAGTACCCTGATGGCCGATGCAAGGAAAAGCACCACCAAAATCACTAAAGTAATAACTGTGTACATCATTGTTCCCCCCTTTCTTTTTCTACTTCTTCGACATTTACTTTGAGTCCCTTGACTCCGATAATCTTTATCCTTTTACCCTTCTCCACCGATTCCCGGCTGAAGGCATTCCAGTATTCTCCCCTGACAAACACCTTTCCTTCTGCATGAACCGCGGTAATTGCGTACCCCTCCTCGCCTATCATCCCTTCCTGACCTGTAGCGGGCCTTCTAATCTGTGCCTTCACGGCGATGGCAATTACCCCGGCAAAAAACAGAGAGACAATAACAACAGTCGGAATCATCACACTCAATGATACCCTGAGCGCCGGGATGGGAGATTCAAAGAGCATGATAGAACCCAAAACGAGAGAGATGACACCGGCAACAGTCAGCATTCCATGACTGATTATTTTTATCTCGGCAATAAAAAGTATAATGCCGAAGATGATCAGCAATACTCCCGCATAATTTACAGGAAGGGTCTGTAAAGCATAGAAAGATAATATCAGAGAAACTCCTCCGACAACACCCGGAAGTATGGCGCCGGGGTTGGCAAACTCAAAATACAATCCCGCAAGGCCTATCATCAATAGGAGGTAGGCTATATTGGGGTTGGAGAGCGCTATCAATATTTCTTCACGCAACCCCATACCCTTTTGATTGAGGGCAGCCCCCTTTGTCTTCAGGATGATCTGCCCCGAAGACAGGATTATCTCCTTCCCATCCATCTTTTCTAACAGTTGCCCGGTATCCACAGCAACGAAATCAATGACATTCTGTTTGAGCGCCTCTTCAGCCGTAATCGATTCACTTTTTCTTATGGCCTGCTCGACCCATTTTGTATCTCGCCCCCTCTTATTAGCGATACCTCTGGCATAGGCGACAAAGTCATTCTCAACTTTCCTGGCCATTGTTTCATCCATCTTGCCTCCCAGGCCGAGGGCCACCGGATGGGCCGCCCCTATATTGGTGCCGGGAGCCATTGCCGCCACATGGGCCGCCATGGTTATAATGACACCTGCAGATGCCGCCCTCGCCCCCGCCGGAGAGACAAAAACAATAACAGGTATGGGAGAATTCAGAAGCCCTTTCGCTATATCCCTCATGGCAGTATCAAGTCCTCCCGGAGTATCAAGAAGAATTATCAGACCGTCGGAGCCGCTATTTAAAGATTGATCTATGGACCGGAGTATGTATTTGGAAACAGCAGGTGTAATTGCGGAATTTATAGTGATGACATCAAAGACCTGTCTTTTATCCTGTCCAAAAGCCGGAAGCGATCCTGTAATTAGAAACAGCATAAGTGCCAAAGATATGATGAGACCTTTGCTTTTATTTCTTAACATACGCCTCCTGCAAGACCTTCATGATCATCTGGACATCTTCCCATACCTGCCTCTTAGCGCCAGGATTTCTCAGAAGGTACGCCGGATGGTAAGTGGGCATAAATTTTATTCCTTGATAAGAGTGAAATTTTCCTCTTAGAACTGATATGGGAACATTCGTATTGAGCAGTGTATGGGCTGCAAATGTGCCGAGAGCGCAGATGACCTCAGGGTTGATCGCCTGAAGCTGCTTTATCAAAAAAGGCTCGCATGCTCGTATTTCTTCAGGCCTGGGATTCCTGTTTTTAGGGGGACGACATTTCAGAATGTTGCATATATAGACCTCTTCCCTCGTCAATCCCATAGCAGCTATGATCTTTGTGAAAAGCTGTCCCGCTCGACCGACAAAGGGCCTTCCCTGAATATCCTCATCCGCTCCGGGAGCCTCGCCCACAAACACAAGGTCAGCATCCGGATTCCCCTCTCCAAAAACAATGTTGCTCCTTCCCTGATGCAAAGAACACCTTTGACAATTCCCCAGCTCTCGCCTTATATCTTCAAGAGTTACCGGTTTATTCACCGCCTCTACGGAAGAGTCCCCGCCCTTAATGTAAAGATTGGAACATCGCCGTGGAGAATCCATTCCCGCCACAATGTGAGCTTTAAAATCTCTCACGATCATGCGAAGTTCTTCTCTCAAATTTTCTCTTGAATCCATCGCCGGTACTCTCTCCGATTTTAAAATGAATCTTTGCAATCATATTTTCACCGCAAAGACGCGGAGGACGCAGAGGATATCTCTTTTTTTCTGGCCTTAATTAAAATGTATTCCACAGGAAACAAACCGGGTTTTTTTTACCATTCTTTTAACAGCAAGAAAAATTTTTTACTCTGCGTCCTTCGCGGCTCTGCGGTGAGCGGCTACCCTTAATCTTATCCAGGATCCTGTCCGCTACCTCTATCTTATTCATAATGGGCAACTCCTCCAACCCCCCTTCCCTGTCTAAGATTTTTACTATGTTGGTGTCTGTCTGAAACCCGGCGCCCGGCAGCGTTGCATCGTTTGCCACTATAAAATCCATATTTTTCTCAATCATCTTGCGGCGGGCATTTTCGACAAGGTTTTCCGTCTCCACGGCAAATCCAACAAGGATGCGATCTCCTTTATTCCGGCCAATCTCCGATATTATGTCTGGATTTCTTACGAGATGGAAATCAAATGTTTCTCCTCCTTTCTTTATTTTGTCATCGGAGAAGGCGGCAGGACGAAAATCAGCCACAGCCGCCGCCTTTATTATAACAGTTGAATTCCCCACGTTATCTATTACCGCCCCTCTCATCTCTTCAGCGCTTGACACCTGCAGGAATTTTACCCCTGAAGGCCTCATCAGCGATGAAGGACCACTGATTAACGTAACATCGGCGCCTCTTCTTTTTGCCATTATTGCGAGGGCATAACCCATTTTACCCGAAGAATAATTGGTTATGTATCTTACCGGATCGAACGGCTCTCTGGTAGGGCCTGCAGTTATCAATATCCTCTCGCCCGCCAGGTCTTTATTTGTCAGAATCGACTCAACTTCCTCAACGATATCATCAAGCGGTGGAAACCTTCCGGCCCCTTGCGCGCCACAGGCCAATTCGCCATATTCCGCCTGCATAAAAAAATAATTTCTTGAGATCAATCTGCTTATGTTTTCTTTCACAATATCGTTGGCATACATGTTCGTATTCATAGCAGGACATATAAGAACAGGCGACCTTTTTGCCATAACAGTTGTTGTCAGCAGATCATCCGCCAGGCCGCAGGCTATCTTCCCGATAATATTTGCAGTCGCCGGCGCTATAATTATTATATCAGCATAATCGGATAACGTTATATGTCCTATTTCCGATTCTTTTGTCAGGGAAAACATATCTGTGAAAACGGGATTTCCCGAAAGCGTCTGGAGCGTAAGGGGTGTTATGAATCTAATTGCATTTGTGGTCATAACAACCTTTACATCAGCCCCTCTCTTTATAAATTCTCTCGTCAGCTCCGCCGATTTATAAGCGGCAATACCGCCGGTTATTCCAAGAACAATCTTTTTGCCTCTTAACATCCCGTGTTGCTCTCCCATTTGTAACTACTCACGTAGTCAGGCTGAAGCTATTTAGGCTGAAGGCTGAAGGGACAGGAAGAACGCTATTGCCGTACTTTGGCAGAGAAACAACAGTTTTTTGCATCAAACATGGCTTCAAGGTATATCGTATTCCCGCTTTTCCTAACAGTCTTCAGCCTTCAGTCTATCAACCTGAGTAGTTACTCCCATTTTTTTATTATTATAACGCACTTCAATTAAATCAATTTTAGCATACAAGATCAAGAAGTCAAAGATATTCCGCTCAGCTCAGTATCAGCATCTTGCCGTGAGAGTATTTTGAACTATTCGCAGAAGATCAACAATTTAACTTGCCAAACACTTGAATAGTTATTAGAAGGAGAGAATATAGTATCAGCTCAATAAATAGGGGATTACATTTTTAAAGTGTTGGTCTCGATCCACTGTAAGCGTTTACTGAACATTGAAATTAGAAATTGGAAATTGGAAATTCGGCCTTTATGCTTTTGTACGACTCGACTGAGCTCACGCCGAAGCCTGTCAACTCGTAAATTCGTTTCATCTCTCCCAAATTTCTAATTTCAAGCCGTGAATGGCTAAGATTCACAATCACTTTAACATACCGGAGTTTGCCCCTATTTATTGAGCTATTAGGGTTATATGTTAATTTCATGCCCCCTTTTTGTACAAAGTCGTTACTTCTATCCGGCGCGCATTT
>JAUWQS010000141.1 GCA_030610915.1 Pseudomonadota bacterium
CCCGACCTACTACAGGGGTGGAGGACAGGCGTCCCGCACCACACAGAGTAGGACAGGCGTCCCGCCTGTCTATAAAAATGAATGCAACCTGGCATTAAATTCAAGTTACTTCCAATTATAATGCCGACGTGTCGGCATAGCGGAGCTTTTTACGAGACTGTCATAATTGTTTAATCTAAATCCGTAACCGTTCACGGTTTACAGTTATCGGTTCACGGTTGGAAAAAACTGTGAACTGTGAACCGACAACCATGAACGGTTACATATTGCACAAGGATCGGCTGCGGGCTGAGAACACAGATTTATATTTCACGAGAGGTTGATATATTTTCTGATTTAGATGCGAAAGAATTAATTCAAGAGTCGAAATCAATATCCAAAATGCTTCAATCGTTGCATAGTTCATTGAAAAAACTGTGAACTGTGAACTGTGAACCGACAACCGTGAACGGTTACCTAAATCCAGAGAGAATATCCGATGTTTGTGTGCGTAACTACTCGGCTGTGGGCTATCAACTGTGTTAAGGCGCTAAACCCAACAAAAGGCTACGAGCTCTTCCGGCTTGTCCGGGTCAGGCTGAATATTAAGGAGAATAAACTATGGGGATTGAATCAATGGAAGTACCAGAAGACACAATATCTTCGATAGGCAGGGAGGGCAAGTATCTTACCTTTGAGCTTGGCGGTGAGGAATATGGTCTGGAGATTCTTAAAGTCAAAGAGATCATCGGCATTATGAACATCACTTCTGTTCCCCAGACACCGGAGTATGTAAAAGGGGTTATAAATCTCCGGGGGAAGGTCATACCTGTAATCGATCTTCGCCTTAAATTCGGGATGGAGCCACTCGAATATAATGAGCGCACCTGTATAATTGTGGTTGACATAGTGGGCAGGTCAGGGAACAGGATCATAATGGGCATCGTGGTGGACTCCGTTTCTGAGGTATTGAATGTCAAGGGTGACGAGATAGAGGATGCCCCTACATTCGGTGCCAGGCTAAACACAAGGTATATATCAGGAATGGCCAAGATTGAGGGGGGTGTGAAGATTATGCTCGATATTGATCGGGTGTTGAGCGATGAGGAGATTGCTTCCCTTGAAAAGGTGGGCTGATTACTCTGCGGTGAACAGTTACGGTTATTTATTTTTGGTTCTCTTAGTGCCTTAGTTGTAAAGTTCTTGCCTGCCTGTGCGTGCCCGCACCCGTCTGCGCGCAACGCACAGGCAGGCAAAAATGGCAAAAGAATTAAAGGAGGAGTATATAGTTATGAATGGGATAGGTGAGCAAAAAACAGGAACGTCGGGTTCAACCGGCAGAAATTTCTTTGTGAGATGGTTTTCTAACCTGCCGGTAAGGAAGAAGTTGTATCTGCCGCTGGTGGCAATGTTGGTAGGTACCATCTTATTTGCCTGTATGGTTAAAGTGCAAATGGATGTGTTATCGACATTGCGGGCATATGTCGGAGGTGAGGGGTCCTGGTCCAAAGGACAGAAAGATGCAACTTATTATCTGCGAAAGTATGTGATCTCCGGTAATGAAAATGATTACAACAAGTTTTTGATGTCTATCAATAAACCATTGGGGGCTGTGGGAGTCCGCATTGAGCTGGAGAAGCCGCATCCTGATCTTAATATTGCCTATCAGAGATGTGCTGATTTCGGCATTCATCCTGACGATATAGATGGACTGATCATGGTATTCAGGAAGTTTCGCTTCATTTCATCTGTGGACAACGCGATAAGGCAGTGGAAGGAAGGGGGCTTTCTTATAACTGAATTGGTCAAGCTCGGCGATGAACTGCACAAGGCCATATCTTCAGAAGATATCTCTGATGAGGCGAAGGATCGATTCCTTGTCAGAATAGATGAAAACAATATAAAACAGGCAGGATTTGAAGATCAATTTTCCGCCTCCCTCGGAGAGGCCTCCCGATGGGCGAAAGGACTCTTGACAAAGATAATGTTTGCTTTTGCCGCAGTTATCTCCGTAGTGCTGATTTTAGCAGTGGGTTATGTGGCCAGAGCGATTTCGATCCCATTAAATAAAGCGGCCCGGCTTGCCGGGGTTATTGCAGAGGGAGATATGACACAGAGGCTTGAGTTGGATCAGAAAGATGAAGCGGGGCTTCTGGCCGGGGCGATGAACCGGATTTGCGATGATATGGGAGACAGGATGGGTGAAATCTCGGCGACATCCTCGAGTCTGGCCGAAGGCGCCGGTGAGCAGGCGGCTTCCCTCGAGGAGACATCGTCTTCACTCGAAGAGTTGACCTCCATGACCAGACAGAACGCAGACAACTCCAATGAGGCCAATGTCCTGATGGGGAGTGTCCAAAAGGTGGTTGCCCAGGCCGATGAATCGATGGCCGATCTGACCGGTGCTATGAAAGAGATATCGACTGCCAGCGATGAGACCTCAAAGATTGTTAAAACTATCGACGAGATTGCCTTTCAGACCAACCTGCTTGCCCTGAACGCAGCGGTTGAGGCGGCCCGCGCCGGTGAATCCGGGGCCGGATTTGCGGTGGTGGCCGAAGAGGTGAGGAACCTTGCCATGCGGTCGGCGGAAGCGGCTAAAAGTACGTCTGTTTTGATCGAAGGCACGGTTAAAAAGGTGAAAGAGGGATCGGAGCTGGTTGTCAGGACAAATGAGAATTTCAATGAGGTCTCCGGGACTGTCGGAAAAGTGGCCGAGTTGATCGGGGAGCTCTCCGCCGCGTCACAGGAGCAATCACAGGGGATAAGCCAGATCAATATTGCCGTTGCCGAGATGGATAAGGTGACCCAGCAGAATGCGGCTGCGGCGGAGGAGTTGGCCTCTTCAGTCGCGATGTTCAAGACAGATCGAGGGGCCTCACATGCAGTCGGCTCGAACTATACAGCGGGCAGGATGCAAAAGTCAGGGGGCCTCGGCGCTGGAACACTGAAGTCACTTGCAGCTCCTGCGGGCAGAGAGGTGGCTGTGCATCGGACAAAAAGGGAAGTCATGCCCGATGAGGTTATTCCTATGGAAGAAGGGGATTTTAAGGATTTTTAATCCGCAGATTACACGGATTATTCTAATCATTGCCTCGTTCCCACGCAGGATCATGGGAATCAGAAATTTACAAACTGAAAAAATCCCCCCCTGTCCCCCCTTTGTAAAGGGGGATTTAGGGGGATTTTATAACACCAAATTATGATGCATTCGTAAAAAGTCGGAAAAATACTCCTTTGTCATTCCTTCACTTCGCTCAGAACAGCGTCTGGTGAGCCGAAGCCCTGAGTATAACGAAGGGAATAGCGAAGAATCTAATATCATTGAGATTCTTCGTCGCCGAGTTTATCCTGAGCCACAGATTCTTCGTCGTTTCGCTCCTCAGAATGACATGGGCGAGGGGCGCCTCAGAATGACACTGTGTGGACTTTTTGCGAATGCCTCAAACTTATAGCGATGCTCTGTTTTTTGCTTTGAGCTTTCAGCTTCGAACTTTGAGCTTTTCCGGCTTGTCCGGATTAGTTGGCAAACGCGAGACTGACAGGTGTAACTATCGTAACGCTCTAACAAATATTAAACAATCAAAATTTGTGCCAGAGATAGTAACTGCAAGCAGGGTAAGAATTTTAAGAGCAGGATATTTTATTGGTATCATCTCCAAAAAAGTTGGTAGGATTATAAGGATTCAAGGATTCAAGGGGTCGAGGGAGCAAGCGAAATGCTCAAGAATTATAAAGTGTTAGGAAGAAAGCACTTGGCACCTTGAATCCTTGAACCCTTTGCATCAACTAATCGGGAGAAGAATCTATTATTGAAACTTTCGACTGACACAGAACCTGGGCAAAACCGGGTATTTTGCCTTGATCTCGTCTTGCCGCCCCAAGCTCTCCAGTAAATACATCAAGGGACATGATCACGCACAATGATCATCCGAATATGTCTCTTTGACTTTTACAATTCGGTCAAATTAACCGCTTTGCCGCATAAATGTCCGATTTAGCGAAATCCCTTTTTATTTAACGTATATCGCTTCATCTTACGATATAAGGTTCGTGGATTTAATCCCGAATGCTCTGCCACCTCTTTTAGCTGCCCGTGATATTCCTCGAGGACAATGTTGAGGTACCTGCGTTCCAGGGCAGCAACCTGTTCCTTCAAAGAAATATCAATATTGGCAGGCATGAGATCCTCGGGAACTTCAAGGGATTCCTGAGCGTTATGGATATTAAATCTTCTAATCACATTCCCGGGTGTCATAATTACCGTGCGCTCAATCACATTAAACAGCTCTCTGACGTTACCCGGCCAGGAATGGGTGGAGAGTTGTCTCATCGCCTCGGAAGATATCTCCATAGGTTCCTTATCCATGCGCTGAGTGTAAGTATCCAGAAAATATCTGGTTAGAAGCGGCATATCTCCCTTCCTTTTCCTTAGTGGCGGAAGGTGGATGGGCACCACATTCAGGCGGTAGAAGAGATCTTGCCTGAATTTGCCTTCTTTTACCAGATCGAGCAGATCCTGATCGGCGGCAGCGATAATCCGAACATCTACTTTGATCGGTTTTTCGCCTCCAATTCGTTGAAATGTTTTTTCCTGAATCAGCCTCAGAAGCTTCTTCTGTACTGATGGGGATGCATTTTCCACCTCATCTAAAAAGATCGTGCCGCCATGAGCCTGTTCAAACCTGCCCCGTTTGGTTCCTCCGGCTCCTGTAAATGCCCCTTTTTCGTAACCGAACAGTTCCGCTTCGAGGAGTGTTTCGGCGAGTGTGCCGCAATCTACAGGAACCATCGGTCCTGATTGGCGTGAACTGTTATGGTGTATGGCCCTTGCGACCATTTCCTTACCGGTGCCTGTCTCGCCAAATATCACAACTGTCGCATCAGTAGGAGCCACTTTGGCTATAAGGTCGAAGACAGCCTGCATCTCCTTGCTCTTACCCACAAGATTGTCCAGTTTGTATCGTTGCCCGACCTCGCTTCTTAACTCTCCGACACGGTCTCTGAGCTGCCGCGTTTCCTCCCTGAGAGAGACACGTTCTCCGATCTTGTCAAGCACAATACGAACATAATCAAAGTCGAGTGGCTTGACAAGAAAATCACAAGCGCCGGCCTTCATTACTTCCACGGCCGATTCCACGGAGGCATATCCCGTGATGACCACGACCTCGGTGGCTGGATAATTTTCCTCAACGTGTTTTACCACCTCCTTGCCGGAAAGCCCCGGCATCTTCAGATCTGTTATTACCACATGGCAATCCACTGCGCGCAATATCCGTATTCCAGAGGCGCCATCAGAGGCCAGGAAAACTTCATGCCCCCACTTGCTCAACCTGAGCTTAAACGTTTGCAGGATCGTCTTCTCGTCATCGATTATAAGTACCTTCAAACCCATTTAAAATGCTCCTTCGGGGAAGTCCACGGCAAATTTTGATTGCGCAGCAAACAGG
>JAUWQS010000046.1 GCA_030610915.1 Pseudomonadota bacterium
AGAATATAAGATTTTGTCTCAACTGATGAACCTTCTCCTGATTCGGATGAACCAAGCTCAGACTTACCTTAGAGAGATTTGTTGACCACACATTTTCTTATATCTTGTGACGGTTATACTTCCGCGAAAATCGGTGTTAAAGTCAGATACAGGTGAAACATTATTCCACCCATCATTCAATGCTTGCATGGCTGCCATTAGATTTGGTCTATGATCATATTCCGTTTCAGATACTTTTTTAAAAATATTAATTAAATCCGCCGCTGCTTTCTGGGATGCTTCAAATGCATCGACCATTTTAACAGTCACAGAGTGAATATGGCTTTGAAGCAACTCTAAACCAAGATTGTCAAGTTCAGGGAGTCTTTCAAAATCCCTAATATGGGCTGCAAGAAGAGACAATTCCGCAGTAGATTTCAGAAACCTTAAAGCAAATTCAAATTGCGGCACTTTCCATATTTCTAACCCCAATTTAGCCCATGCATCTTGAGGAATAGGCTGCTGCACTAAATTCCACCAGCCAAGTAGTTCATTCGTTTCTTTATTTGACAAAAGAACGGGCAAGGAAACATGCCATGCGGTGGCATCAAGGCACTTGCCCCTTACCAGAGGAACAATAACAACATAATTCCACCTGAGCTGAGCAACAAAGTTTCCTAACTCACGATTATCGACCCTTTGCACGGCTTGTGGGATCGCAGCAAATACTTGCTCTAAAGAATTGTATATATCAACAGGATACCTTCCATCAATCTGGAGCCACAACGCAGGGTCTTTTTCCCAAAATATATCTTCTGCCATGACAGTGATTTGTAGAGCTTCGGATGAAATTATTTTACACTGCTTTTGCAAGTTGTTTCTAATCTTTCTCACAATTTCCTTAAACCGCTTAGAGCTTTCATTCAATGCATTCTGCATTATTTTTGCAGGATGGAATATAAAGAAATACCACATCATTAGCAGACTTTGGAAAACATCATTTTCCTGATGCTCCAACCAGTCGAGTTCATTAGGACTAACACGTTTCCCCAAGAGACTTCTGAATTCATTTTGGAATACCGACAAATTTTTAATTGCGTCTGTAAGGTTTAAATTTGAAAGACGTATCATATCAAGATTAATGCCCTGCTGAGTTGCCACCTCTTCCAGTTTGGCTTTATCAGCTCCTGTATTACTTGTTCTCCCAAGATATGGGTTTAAGGTCATAGCGTGAATTGATTGACCGAAAAAATTGGATAGAGTTCTAATGTATTCCCCATAAGCCTTAAGGAAAGGCTTGTATTTCTTAATTGCCAGACCTTTTCTGTTAACATTTGGGGATTTTTTTGGCTTTTTTGGGTCTGGCAACCCAGAGGTATATTCATCAACAAAACCCCATTCATCGACGGCACATCTTGGCAGCGGCGGTGGTTTGTGCAATTGTCGCTGACAATGGGACCAGTCAACGTCGTCGACTAAATTACCAAGCAACTTGATTGGTTTCTGTTTTCGGAAATAAACATTCAGGCCGTTTAAAAGCTGCTTTACATTGCTTATGACAGCTTGCCTGAGATTAAATATTGCTTGAATATATTCATCCCAGGTCATAGGTCTTTGCGGTATTTCGCCCAATCCCCTGAATGTGGAATTGACTGAAGTAAGCCAGTACGGGGGAAAGCGAAAAGATGGGATCCCAGATTTCACTGACGAATCATTTAATGAAATTAAATCGGGCAATAATCTATGGCCGTAGCCCTGAGAAGCAAATTCACTACGATCAGGAAAGAGTTTCCTCAGTATTGATAGCCGTTGCACAGCTTCTTCGTTAAAAAAATCTTTGTGCTCCTGAGAATAAGATTCACTATCGGACGCATAATATTCCTCTTGGTCGAGCTTTAAAATAAAGTGTGCGGTAATTTTTTCTCCATTATCTTCCAATGCTACTGTTTGAGACTCATTTCGAAAACGATCTACTATTCTGGATCTATTTTTCTCCAACCAAGGATTAAACGACTCCCCGTATCCTTGAGATAATCCAAGAATGAGATTTGACAATTCCTCGACGGGTAATGCGTTGATGGCTATATTTAAGTCGGATTCAGGCAGCCATTCCGAAAGGGGCCACGAAATTCCTAACCGTCCTATCCAGAAAACCACCCTTCCCCCAGCAGCCCAATCAGAATCGGAAATGGGAGAAAGTGGTTTCTGGTTTTGTTTAGATAACCAGTTTTTTGCATATTCAAACACCTTTCTTTTGTCTGTCTGACGAGCTTGAAACGCCTCTATTTGTAACGCTCTTTCCTCAGTTGCAAGGCCCTTCCACCAGGATCTTCCCAGTCCCTCACCAATATCAACAATATCAAAATCCATTAAAAAATACCAACCGCTTCCTGAGTCATTATAGGCTTCTTTTATCAATTGCTGATTGCCTTTCGTGTATTCAAGTATTCCCAGCCAGATTAGAGCTGTTGTAACTCCAGATAGTGCCACCCACCGATTGGGCTTGAATTCTGCAACAAACGCCAAAAATGACTCTAAATCTGCGTGATGACGTGAAAAAGAATGTATAAGAAACGTTGCAATATCTTCTTCCTGCATAAATTCAAGGCACATCCCCGCATTGGAAGCCCATGGAAACAATGTGGGTTCTGTTAAAAGTTCTGCCAAGATGTTGGAACGGATAGGGTGCAGTCCTTGAACAAGAGCGCCATCTATACTGACTCTTATAAAATATTCTTTTTCTAATGTCTCAAATGTTCTGCGTGGTGAAAGCAACCCCGTATGTTTTGCTAGTGGCCTTGTTTTCAAGCGTGCTTCATAAGCCGATGCCACTGAAATAAGTCTGATAAGTTCAGTCTCCTTTTCACTCCTTTTGCCTTCTCTCACTTCATCTTCGATACGATTTATTTGTTGTGTTAGTCTTTGTTTAAGAGAAAGTCCTTGGGTAACCAGGTAAACAAATTCCAAAAGTGGTCCTTCACCCCCAAACTTATTCCAAGCATCCTCAAAGTCAAGGATTCTTGCAGGCATACGAGTCTCTTCGAGTGATTGATATAATTCCCGAGCTTCGGAAAGATCAAATTTAAGTTCAATGTCAGAAAAACGAAATTCAACACCAGAGATGTTTGACCGGCGAAAATCTTCCTCACGAATTGTTACAAGTACGCGGATAGTTCGATGGTCTGCCAGTTGCTTGACCAGTTCGGGCCAATCAACATCTTTAGGTGAAACATCAACAAACACAATCATTGGAACGCCGATGGCATCCGCATGACTAACTAAGGCTTTTGCCACACTAAGGGCATGTTGTTTGTTTTCAACTAACTGAACTTGAAAACGCCAGAACTCCGGATAAAATTCTCTCAAGAAGCGGTATGCCAAAGTTGTTTTGCCCTGGCCAGAAGCTCCATGAATGATTACTACTTTGCTTGATTCGAACTTTTCAGTGATCTTGTATATTTTCTTGGGTCGCAAAATATCAAGGTTTGCGAGAATGTGTTCATATTTAGCAGAAATACCCTCATAAAATTCTTGGGATAAAACGGCTTTATCATCTTCTAAGATCTTTCGATCTTCAATCGGCACAATGGAAGTGAACCATTCTTTGTAATACGAGCTTCGAGCCGCAAAGAACTTTCCGATATTATTAAGTTTGTCGATCAGGATTTTTTTAGTAATCTCAGTCTTGTTTTCAGCGCAGACATAAAGCCAAAACATTAAAATTTCAAAGGCCGAATCAGGATCAATACCTGTAAATCCACCTTTGAATGATGCATCCAAATCTTCTTTTATGTCAGTTTCAGTCAAAGGGATTATTTGTAATGTCGACAAGAGAGTTTCTGCTTCTGTTTTAGATAACAGGCCATAATTGCTAAGCTTTTCTACCACTCTTTTTCGTTCATCGCCTTCAGTTTCGATGCTCCGAAGTAATTCGGCCCCTATCTTGCCAAAACTTACAACAATAATATTTAAATTAGAATTCTCTTTCAGCAGATCAGCTGCTCGGTAAAAAAAAGAATTGGGCTTTGGGGGAGAAAACGAGGAGATGGAAAGGCTCAGCGCCAAGTGCTTTAACTTGTACCACTTCTATCAGGTTGTGATCGGTATCATAGACAGCAAGATCTTCTTTACCTTCCGGTTGAAATATCAGATTCTCGTTATCGCTCACATCGAGCATGCGCCTGAGTGTATACAGTGTTTGTAGTCGGTATCCACGATAAGATGCGCTTGCATCAGATGTTACAGACATCAAGACTTCATCCTCTCTTGGATGTTTTTGCAAAATAGAAACCTATTGATTAATGTTAGGTAATAAATGAAGCCCCTTTTCTGGAGTTTGAGTTTGTCGCGGTATTGTTCTTCGGTATGGATTATGGCACATCAATGTCACCCTCAATATGCTCCCAGTCCATCTCCTTAAACTGCTCGATAAAGAGGATCTTCACATCTGCATTTTCATCAGGTAAAGTTGCCATATTGTCTTTCAGTGAAGCATCTTATGCGACCGCTTCTTCTTGTGTTGCCAACAGCTCTTTCTGAATATATTTTTTCAGATCAGCAGCAGCGGTAAAATACAACTATCCGTTTTGATTAACAACTTTCTCAATATCCTTCCCTTAAACTTTCACCTGTTCACGGTTCCAGACATATCCCCTTTGAAACTTGGGCAGTGCCATAGTCCCGAGATCAATTTGATCAAGTATGGTTGATATCTTCATAATAAAATCCTCTCTTTAAATTTAAACCCTGACTTTGCCGGTCAATAAGTCGTGCATGAGGCTCTTTTTCTGGAGTTTGAGTTTGTCGCGGTACTGCTCTTCGGTGCGGATGCGAGCGCCATGGGTGTCCATGACTGAGGCGATATGAAGCTGTTCGTCCGTGGATGGAAGAGCTAACCGATACTCACCTAACTCTTTTCTGTTAATTTTCGGAAAGCCGCTTCGTTCAGATACTGACGCGGCAAAACGGCTAAAGTGCTCTCCAAGTATAACATCGAGTAGAAAGCGGGGCACCAAAGACGGACCTGGTTGTAGAGGATACATGTCCGCACTGCATAGTCCCTGCCTGTCAGCAAGTACAGCCTTCCGAAGATAGGGGCGAATTTTACTATACAAAACATCCCCCGGCTTAAATTCATACTTTCCGCTGATAGCACCTTGTTCTATTGCAGTCTCAAGGCATAGCAATCTTCCTGTAACTGATTCGATATGGTCAGGAGCTATCAGAGGCCAATGACAATAAGGCATCTGCTTTGGATCAACTTGTCCATTGGGTAAAGATACGTGGTCAAGTAATCGTACCACAGCCCATTCCTTCGGTATCCTCCCCAACGTCGAATCCTTAAACTGTTCGGGGTGGGTTTTTGGGTCGCGGAGTTTGCCGTTTTTGTCCAGGCCGCGGGTGAGCAGGTCATGGAGCATGCCCTGCTTCATGGCTTTGAGCTTTGAAATAAGCGCTTCGGTTTTTTGAATGGTCTCGTCTATGGTGTCGAGAATTTCGGCGATGCGGTGTTGTTCGGGACAAGGAATATCGGCAACCTGTAAGTTAGCAAGCTCTTGTTTCCCTATTGCTTCAAATGTTGATCCTTGCGCAACAACGCGAAGGCTTGTCGCCCAATAGCTTAACAAATGCCAACCCAGATTGATGTCGATGCCATTTTTAAACCGAATAGCAGCAAGTCCTCTTCCAATGCAATACACTCGATCTGCTTTGTTAAGATCACCTACCGGTGCTCTGACGCTGATCAGGATGTCTCCAGGATTGCAAATCTTTTTTGGTCGAATGCAACTTACAACAAAGTTTGGAGTAATAGTGCCAAACTCAGCACAACCTTGAAGGAAGGGGATACCTTCATCTGATTCAACAACAAATTTCGAGTCAGGGGATTGCCCCATTTCGAATGTAGCAAGCTGATCGAGACTGATAGAATCAAACATAATCGTACCCAAGACTTACTGTAATTTCATCAAGATTCTTTCCTGCTGAGTTCCGCTCCCCCTCAATATCCCTCAGCGTCACACGATACTTGTCCCACCAGTTCTCCACTGCGGCGATTACCTCCTGCCTGTGGGTGGTCACATAGCTTTTCAGATGCCCGTCAAGTTTTTCATTGAGGATATCGAGAACCAGATTCCTGCAATCTTCATCAGAGAGCGCCTTGCGGGCCTCGTGCAGGCATTTGATGAATTTTTTCTGAAGTTCCTTGAGCCGCTTTCTGGCTTCTTTTAATTGGTTGGTTATTTTCGTATAAGGCTGGAGTTCTTTTTCCTGCTCCAGGCTCACAATATCCTGCCTGGCTTGTTCCAGTTCATTGAGATAGTCAGGGATCAATCTGGTTACCAGCAGATCATTGGACAGGTCAAAGTGATTGCCCTTATTTTCATCCATGGTAGCTTCTATGGTATCCACCCAGCCGTCCGCCAATCCCCCGAAACCTTGGGCAATGAGGGTTTTGAAATCAAATTTGTTTTCATTCCACCAGGTAGCGATCACGCCCGCGACTTTAAACCGGTCAAGCAATCCCACCGGCGTGATATCCGACACAAAGGCCTCCAAAAGGTCGGTGCGAATCTCCATGAGGTTTTTGGTCTCAGGCAGGTCGATCAGCGATTGTTTATACCTTTCCAACCATTGATTAAAAGCGGTTTTTATTTCCGCTTCCTGCTCTCGTATGCCCTCTCCGGCCTCGATCCTCTTCTTGATGTCACCCCGCTCGGCAAGTGCCGGGTCAAAATCATAGTAGTCCGCGTCACGCTCCACAAATATGGTGGATATCTTCAGGCCGTGGGCATCGAGGAGTTCTTTTTTCGCTTTGACTTCGGCCTTGGGGACTCCGCCTAATAGATGGGCGCGGACATCCTGGGGTTCAGGCGGAGGGGCATTATCCGCATAACGCCGGATATTCAGGTTCCAGTCGTTTGACTTGAGTTCTTCTCTCGCAACAACGGCTGCATATCCGGGGATCTCTTCAAATGCGTCAAAAGCGGATGTAATCTTTTCGATATGTTCGGGCCTTAAATAGTTCTGTGCCCTGCCTGTGTGAAATTCCGCGTCTCCATTGATAAAAAGGATTTTATCTTTGCGTTCATCAGGTTTGGCGCCTTTTGCCCTGCACACCAGCACGCAGGCGGGAATGCCGGTGCCGTAAAAGAGATTAGGCGGAAATCCGATCACCGCCTCTAAGAGGTCATCCGCGATAATGCCTTTGCGAATCTCTTTTTCAGCGCCGCCTCGAAACAGGACACCATGGGGCATAACCGTTGCCATCATGCCGTTTGTTCTCAGAACTGCCAGCATGTGCTGCAGGAACATGAGGTCACCCTTTTTGCCGGTCTCAGGGCAGGAACCATATCTGAATCTTTCTGTAAATTTCATCCCATCTTTGGAATAATTCTGACTGAAGGGGGGATTGGTGATTACCCGGTCAAACCGCATCAGCTCGCCGCCGTCTAAATGAAGGGGCGAGGTCAGAACATCATCGTTCTGGATATCCGCGCCCGCAATGCCGTGAAGGATCATGTTCATCTTGCACATGGACCAGACGCCGCCATTATTATCCTGACCGTAAAGGCTCAGGTTAAAGCAGTTGCCGCCATGCTCCTCCACATACTGCTTGGAGTGGATCAGCATGCCTCCTGAGCCGACACAGGGATCATATACGCGCATGCCTTCCTGCGGTTTGAGTATGCGCACCATCAAACGAACAACGTCTCTTGGGGTATAAAACTCACCGCCTTTTTTGCCCGCGGAATCCGCAAACTGTCCGATAAGATATTCGTAGGCGGCGCCGATAAGATCAGGAAATTCAAAATCTGCATTTCTCAGGCGATATTTATTGAAATGGTTGATCAGGTCGCGAAGTTTCCGGTCAGGTATCTTTGTCTTCCCGGCTTTTCTGTTAAAATCAATATGCCCTAAGACACCCTCCAGGCTCCGGTTGTCATGCTCAAGCGCGGATAACGCCTTGTTCAGTTCGTCGCCAATGTTACGATGCGCGTGTTTAAGCTTTTCCCACCGTCCCGCCTTTGGGACATAAAAGGATTTAGCGTACCTGGCAGGGTCTTCAGCCCGCTTGACTGCCTCCTCTTTTGTCCGGCCTCTGGCAAGGTTGGCCTTTATGATTCCTTCATATTCTTCATCAAAGACATCCGAGCAGCGTTTAAGAAAGAGCATCCCGAAGATGTATTCCTTGAACTCCGAGGCATCCATCTTTCCGCGCAGGATATCCGCCGCGGCAAACAGGTGGTGTTCAAGCTGGGGGAGTGTGAGCTTCTTCATGCGACTTCATCGTCTCCTTCAAAAATCTCGGGGTAATCACGCTTCATGCTCAAAAAGCCACCCCTGCCAATGATAATGTGGTCAATTATGGGGATATCAACGGTCCAACATGCCTTTACCAAAGACTCAGTCAATTTGATATCTTCTTCACTTGCCTCAGGCAAGCCGGTAGGGTGGTTATGGGCCAGGATCAAAGCGGATGCCTTTTTCCTCAAGGCGGATTCAACAACTTCACGGGTATAAACCGCTGATTCATCTACTGTTCCACGGAACAGCACCTCTTCTGCAATCAGGTGTTTTGATCTGTTGAGATGGAGGAGCCGGAATTCTTCGCGGGAGAGATTGGCCATGGACACCTTCAGATATTCAAACAGGTGGTGGGGATTTTTTATAATGTTGATCTTTTCAAGGGGCTGGCGCAGTTGCCGCTTTACAATTTCCATAGCGGCAAGTATCTGTGCTACTTTCGCCTTTCCTATCCCCTTGACATCCAACAGATCATCCTGTGTTGTCATCATCAATCCATTGAGCCCGCCAAACCTGTCTATCATTTCTCTCGCAAGGGCTATGGCATTCTTCCCCTTCATGCCGGTTCTCAAAAGGATAGCGAGCAGCGCCGCATCACTCAAGGCCTCCGGGCCTTTTTTCAACAGCATCTCCCGTGGCCGATCGCCTTCAGGCCAGTTCTTTATGTGCAACTTATTTATCGTCTTTTTTCTCCATTAAGCCGTTCCGAGTTGAGCGCCCATTCGCATTTCGTAAGCGTTCACGGGTTCAAAGGTTCAGGGTTCAGGGTTCTATTCTCGTTCCCGGACTGTATCTGGAATGCGAATTTACGAGAAAAGCGTCAGCTTCGTCAGGCCTAATCCAAAATCTGGAACCAAACTGGCAATTACTTGGGAAAAGGAGTATCTTTAGCGAGGACTTCGGGCCTTCAATCCCTTTTTTGTCCTTAACCCCGAATTCCGGAAAACGCTATTTCGGCATCGTAAGTAGTTGAAATCATTATGCGCAATCTGTTGAATTTTATGGACTACACTTTTCATGAAAATTTAAAAATTACTATTATTACAAAGAGTTACAGAATTACTTTCCGGA
>JAUWQS010000212.1 GCA_030610915.1 Pseudomonadota bacterium
CAATAGATAATCCGCATCCTCTCTGCCATCCCCCTTTTCAATGCCAAGAAGGAGCAGGATACCTCTGCCTATCGATGATATCTCCTGAGCCTCTACGCTTACCTTGGCGTAATCAACTCTTTGAACAACTGCCCGCATAAAAACCGATTCCTGAAATTTATCAGAGCCTTTGGTGGATTCGCTCCGCTTAATCCACCCTACAAACTTATTAATGTAAATATTAAAATGAAAAAACACCCTGCATTTCTCATTGTTCGATGTTCATTCGCAGGAGCGTGGGAACCCCAAACTCGAAACCCGAAACCCGAAACCCGAAACCCGAAACTCGAAACTCGAAACTCATTACCCCTTGTCAACCATCATCAATCGATCCCCAACATCCACCTCATCTCCGGGAGATACAAGTATTTCCGAAACCTCGCCATTGATATCAGAAATAATATTGCTCAGCATTTTCATGGCCTCAAGAACGATCAGTACCTGTCCCGCGAATACCTCCTCCCCCTCTGTAACCGGCGTCTCGCTCACGATGCCCTTGATCGGCGATCTTATATCCCCTGCCTTTGCCAGGACACCAATCTCTTTTGCCGTGAGCGCCGCTTTCTTTTTCGGCTGCCCGTCTTCATGCGTAAGTTCGGTCAGCACAGGCTCCGGATGATGGTCGATAACAAGATATGTCACAGTGTCTCCGCTCTTCGTCTTTCTTTGAGGCCCAATTTCGATTGAATGAAGTTTTCCGGAGGCATCGGAAAACTCAAGCCTGTCTCCCAGGCTGAAACCGCCTTTCCTGAACCAGATACCCGGAGGCAAAACCCAGGTCTTTCCATATTTTTCCTCAAATTTAAAGAAGCTGACCGCATCATTGGGATGTTGCAGATAAAGAACCAGCTCATCTTCTGTAGCGCCGCGATCAAGACGATCCTCCAGCGCTTTTTTTTCCATTTCGAGATCTATATCTTCAATCTTCCGGTATCCGCCCTCTTTTTCAACGATCTTTTTCCAATCCGGACCAAATACCGCTTCATAGATGTTGTCTGCGGGACGGTAAAAGGGGAATTCCCCGTACCTGCCCAACAATAAATTTTTCAAATCGTCACTGGCATCTTTATACCTGACCTTCCTGAGAACATTATTGACCGCTGTAGTCCAGAGGATTTGAGAACCAGGGGTCACACTCCACCAGTTTCCCAGCTCTACCTGAACCCCTGGCAATTCCTTCTGTAATATCTCCGGCATCAGGTGTAAAAATTCTCCCTTGACCGCCTGTTCAAAACTTGATCCGGTTGCTCCTCCGGGCAATTTATGTATCTGAACAGTGGGATCAAATCCGAAAAACTGCGATTCAAAATCCTTGTAATGCTCCCTTTCCGGCCGCAGGAGGTTCGAGGTATCGATAACCGCCTGCCCGTCAATGCCAGCCGCCCGGTATCCATACTCATTGAGCGTGTCGATCACCGTCAGTATCGGAGGCGGCCCATAGAAGCCGGTAAAGGCATGATCGCCGGCATCCACGATCTTTGCGCCATTGCGGACAGCCTCAACGATCCTTCCTATGTCATCACCATCGGTGTTGTGCCCATGATAATGGATAATTAGATCGGGGTATCGATCCAGAATTGCCCTTACAAGGTCACCGATCCTTCCGGCAGAGCCTAAACCCCCATGGTTTTTTATACAGAGAATAATATCGCTGCCTGTGACATCCAGTATTTCTCCAACCTTCGCAACGTAAAACTTATCGGTATGCTCCGGCCCCGTGGAAAATGATATGGAAGGCTCCAGGAGACATCCCGCCGCCTTCACCTCTTCAAAGACAGAAAGCATGTTTGGAATATAGTTGAGAAAGTCAAAGACCCGCCAGATATGAATATACCTCGCAAAGCTCCTGACTGTTAAACGAATCACATTCTCCGGGTAAGGCCGGTAGCCGAACAGATTGACACCCCGGCATAGAGTCTGAAACATTGTATCAGGCATATATGAACTCAGGATTTCCAACTTCTCGATGGGATTTATCTGTTTCCTGAGCATATCTACATGAACAGATGCCCCCCCTGAGATCTCAATCGAAAAATAACCCGCGGCATTCCTCGCATCCGCAACCAGTATCTGGGTATGCGGCATTATCCGGTTCTTAAAATCCGACTGTGAAAGATCTCTCTCCGTATTGGTTATATAATAACCGTCGGTCTTTCTGATCTTATCAAGGACATAGCCGACTCCTTTCTCCTTCAGGTCTCGCGGAGTAATCCTTTCTTCAATAATCTTCCGAGGTGTTTTAATACGCATAAGGATTCATTTTTTTTGCGTGAATTTCAGCAATCAACTTTGCCAGCCTGGCAATTTCACGCTCTGTTTCCGGATAGTTGAAAATTTCGGGATGTGCTTCGAGATAGTTTGTGTCAAATTTCCCTTCCCTGAAATCGGTTTCTTTGCAGATCGCGAGATAAAATGGAATGGTGGTCTTCGGCCCTACGATCAAAAAATCACGCAGCGCCCTTCCCAGCCTTTCCAATGCCTGTTCCCAGTCATAGCCGCGAACGGTCATCTTAACGAGAAGCGAGTCATATTCCGTCGGGATATTGTATCCCTGGTAAACAATACCATCCAGTCTGATGCCCGGCCCACCGGGAGATTGATACACCTCCACTCTTTTCCCGCCTTCCGGCATAAAGCTATTTTTGGGATCTTCGGCATTAATCCTTACCTGGATGGCCTTCCCCATAAGCTGCACGCGTCCATCGGGAATATCCAGGACATCGCCCTCGGCAATTCTTACCTGTTGCCTGACGATGTCCACCCCTGTCAACTCCTCGGTGACTGTATGTTCAACCTGCAGTCTTGTGTTCATTTCCATAAACCAGAATTGGTTGGTCCGCGGATCAACCAGAAACTCGACTGTGCCGGCATTGACGTAACCGGATTCCCGCGCGGCACGAATCGCATAATGATACATCTCTTTCAGAACATCTTCGGGAAGATCCGCCGGCGCAATCTCTAATAATTTTTGATGTCTCCGCTGGATGGAACAGTCACGTGAACCCAGATGAATGACGTTGCCATGACAATCCGCCAGTATCTGTATCTCCACATGTCTCGGCGCCTCGATGCATTTTTCTATATATACATCTTCACTATTAAAGGCCGAGAGTGACTCCGATTTTGCCAGAGGCAGCTGAACCAGCAGGTCCGCCTCATTTCCAACCTTCCTGATCCCTCTTCCGCCGCCACCCGATGATGCTTTTACCATTAAGGGATACCCATATTCTTTACCAAAGGCAATCGCCTCCCTGATCCCTTCATCTTCGGGAGACAGGTCATCCGTTCCCGGAATAAATGGAATGCCGGCGCTCTGCATGATTCTTCTTGCAACTACCTTGTTTCCTAAATCACGAATAACGCCGGCGGGAGGACCGATAAAGACGATCCCCGCCCTCTCGCACTCCGCTGAAAAATCCGTATTCTCAGCCAAAAAACCATACCCCGGATGAATCGCATCAGCGCCGCTTTTACGGGCTGCCCAGATTATCTTATCGATATCGAGATAGTCTTTCCTCGGACCATCGCCTATCAAAACGGCATCATCGGCAAATCTGATGAAATATGCCTCGCTATCCGGCTTTTCGTAAACAGCCACAGCGCCAAGCCCCAATTCCTTAACGGTTCTGATAATCCGAAGCGCGATCTCACCCCGATTGGCTATCAAAACTTTTTTTATCTTCCTTTTTGTTGACATCGCTTATTTCCGGGACTATTTGAAAAAACGGCGCGTTAAAGATAAACGCGCCATTCATATGTAACCCTCTATCTTCGCTTTGATTATATACTAATATTGGGTGATCATGTCAAGGATATTGACTGTTCATCCCCCTGAATAGGCGGGGAAACATATCAAGCGCCGTATGTAATAGCTCAATAAGTAGGGGCAAACTCCTGTATGTAAAAGTGATTGTGAATCTTAGCCATTCACGGCTTGAAATTGGAAATTAGAAATTTGGGAGAGATGAAACGAATTTACGAGTTGACAGGCTTCGGCGTGAGCTCAGTCGAGTCGTACAAAAGCATGAAGGCCGAGTTTCCAATTTCTATTTTCTAATTTCAATATTCAGCAAACGCTTACCGTGGATCGAGACCAACACTTTAAAAATGTAATCCCCAATTTATTGAGCTGATACGATTATTCCTTCAT
>JAUWQS010000305.1 GCA_030610915.1 Pseudomonadota bacterium
CCGGAAAACGCTATTTCGGCATCGTAAGTAGTTGAAATCATTATGCGCAATCTGTTGAATTTTATGGACTACACTTTTCATGAAAATTTAAAAATTACTATTATTACAAAGAGTTACAGAATTACTTTCCGGAATACGGGCTTAACCCTGAACGTTGAACCCTGAACCTGTGAACGGTTACCGCATTTCCAATGCTATTTGTAAACCTGAAAAACGAATAATGCAAGGAATATCAATACGAAGGAGCAAGATTCAAAGTGAAATACAGAAAATGTCCTTGAGGCGTTTTTAGGAGGAATGATTTCAGGAAAAAGGTGGGGCGCCAACGAAAATTTTCTGATTGACTTCAAGACACAAAAATGATATAAAACTCTGTTGTCTTGGATCACAGATAAGGTTGAGAATTTTACAGAAATACAATCTCCTGGAGGTCTTGAATGAAAAATGATGAGCTGGTATTATGGTTTGATGAGATAGAATTAAATGACATTCCACAGGTAGGAGGGAAAAACGCTTCCCTCGGCGAAATGAGAAGGGCTCTTCAAGGGAAAGGAGTTAATATACCTGATGGATTTGCCGTAACTGCCCATGCTTATAGATATCTTTTAGAATCTGCAGGCATTGTCGACAAAATGAAAGATGTCCTCTCCGATTTAGACACCCATGACATGCATAACTTAAGCGAAAAGGGAAGTGAAATACGTTCCTTAATCTACAACGCGAAAATCCCGGAAGACCTCAGAGAGGCTATAGTAAAAGCCTACCGCAGGTTGTGTGATGAATATGGAGAGGACACCGATGTGGCGGTAAGAAGTTCCGCAACTGCTGAAGACCTGCCCGATGCAAGCTTCGCCGGACAACAGGAAACCTTCCTCAATGTGGAGGGTGAAGACGCCCTGATCGATGCCTGCAAAAAATGTTTTGCATCTCTCTTTACCAACAGGGCCATTTCATACAGAGTGGATAAGGGATTTGATCATCTATCAATAGCTCTGTCCATAGGTGTTCAGAAAATGGTACGTTCAGATCTGGCATCTTCCGGAGTCATCTTTTCCATAGATACGGAAACGGGTTTTAAAGATGCGGTCTTAATTACAGGAAGCTACGGCCTTGGCGAAACAGTGGTGCAGGGAACGGTAAGTCCGGATGAATTTTACGTCTTCAAACCCACACTTAAAGAAGGATACAGATCGATAATTCAGAAGAAATTGGGGACAAAGGAAGTAAAAATGGTCTATGCTTCTAATGCGGGAGGAGAGGCAACTCAAATCCTGCCTGTTTCTTCAGAGGATAGAAAGCGCTTTTGTGTGACAGATGACGAAATGTTAACTTTAGCACGTTGGACAACAATTATAGAAGACCATTACTCGGAGAAGGCAGGCTTTTTCAGGCCAATGGATATAGAATGGGGAAAAGACGGGAGGACGAATGAACTGTTTATCCTTCAGGCAAGACCTGAAACCGTTCAATCTCAAAAGGATGCCACTGTCCTGGAAACGTATCTCCTTCTTGATAAAAAAGCGCCACTTGTCTCCGGAACGAGTGTAGGCGCAAAAATCGGCGCCGGCCCCGTCCAAGTTATAAAAACTGTTGATCAAATCAAAGATTTCAGGAAAGGAGAGGTTCTTGTTACCGATATGACGGATCCTGATTGGGAGCCGATAATGAAGAACGCTTCCGCAATCGTAACAAATAAGGGAGGAAGAACCTGTCATGCAGCCATTGTCAGCCGGGAATTGGGTGTCCCATGTATTGTCGGCACCGAAAACGGCACAGAGAAACTGAGCGGCGTAACTGAGGCTACTGTGTCCTGCGCCGAAGGGGAGGTCGGGAATGTTTACGAAGGTATTTTGAAATATGAGATTCAAAGGGTTAATCTGGGAAACATTGGAAAACCAAAAACAAAAATTATGATGAATGTGGGAAATCCCGATAATGCCTTTGATCTTGCCGCCATTCCCAATGATGGTGTCGGTCTTGCGAGACTGGAATTTATAATCAATAATTCCATCAGGATCCATCCAATGGCCCTGGTACAGTTTGATAAAGTCACAGATGAAAACGTTAAAAGGGAGATTGAATATCTGACCCAGGGATATGGAAACAAGGGCGATTTCTTCGTGGATAAACTGGCTCAGGGCGTGGCAAAGATAGGGGCCGCTTTTTATCCCAAGGACGTAATTGTAAGGATGAGCGACTTTAAGAGCAATGAATATGCAAACCTTGTCGGCGGATCATTCTTTGAACCGGAAGAGGAAAACCCCATGATCGGGTTCAGAGGAGCGTCCCGCTATTATGATGACCGATATACGGAAGGTTTTGCCCTGGAGTGCCGGGCCATGAGGAAGGTAAGAAATGAAATGGGCCTGACCAACGTCAAATTGATGATACCGTTCTGCCGAACCGTCGGCGAGGGGAAAAAGGTTATCGATGTAATGGCAAAAAATGGTTTGGCGCAGGGAAAAGATGGACTGGAAATCTATATGATGGTAGAGATTCCGAGTAATGTTATTCTTATAGAGGAGTTCGGCAAGATTTTTGATGGATTTTCAATTGGGTCCAACGACCTGACCCAATTGACCCTTGGTTTAGACAGGGATTCCTCCCAGATCTCCCACATCTTTGATGAAAGGAATCAGGCTGTTCTGGATCTGATAGAGACGTCCATTACCAAGGCTAATAAGATGGGTAAAAAAATTGGTATCTGCGGACAGGCACCGAGCGACTACCCCGAGTTTGCCAGGTTCCTGGTTGAATGCGGGATAGACAGCATATCGCTGAATTCCGACACAGTTATAAAAACTACACTGGATATCCTGGAGGTTGAAAATGGCCTGGGGAAATTATAAGCGTTCACCAAGAAGGTTCAAGGGTTCAAAAGCTATCAACCGTGAACCGTATCAGCTTAATAAATAAGGGGATTCCCTGTACATATACTGCGCAGTTTTGGTAGAGTACACATGAATCCCGTGTAGCGAAGACCTTTAGGTCTCCATTCTCATTTTAATGGAAGGCTAAAGCCTTCCGCTACACATACTGTGCAATTTTGACCGACTCAAAAAGCGTAAGCTATGGCCGTGTAGAGCATATCATTCCTACGAACCGGGTTTGCCCCCATTTATTGAGCTGATACTTAGGGTCTGTCAGGGAATAGGTGTTACGGTTGGGCGCTCAGATTTAGGTTAGATTTAGTCGATACGATTGAGCAAAAGCAGAGGAATAGTTGTGCTATTTCGAGGATTTTGCGATTGAGGATCGGCTAAAGATGGCCTGAAG